>JBARXP010000163.1:0-13093 GCA_049647405.1 Elainellaceae cyanobacterium
CACCAAAAAAGCCTGAGACGGGGCCGCTGTAGACTCCTAGCTCTGATAATCGTCGCTGTAGCTCTGATACGGCCTCGCCACGGTCTCCCCGCTGCAACACCACAGAAGAAGGGCGCTGCTGAGCCAAGCGCATCGCTGAAGATTCTGCGGCAGCATCTGACCGGAAAGTCGCCGCCTCGACCATAGACCCTTGACCGCTGGCGATCGCCAACATCCCCAAGATGAGCGCCCCTCCCCAACGACAACGGCTCACCGCAGTACCGTGACGCGGTGCAACCAGCCTTGTCAAAAACAAAATAGAAGGAGAGAGAGGTGTAGCCATAGTTCGTATGCTTTGATGTGACGGCAGAGGAGAATAATACGTTACGGCGCGGTTAATGCTTTGAGGTTAATGCTTTGAGGGCAGTGCTTTGATGTGACTTACTGGATATCGTGGACTGATGGCTGGAGCAACGATAGCAACGCTTACTGCTTAGAGGATGTTTGAGAAGTCGTCAATGCTACTTCAGATCCCCCCTTGCCCCCCTTAAAAAGGGGGGAGCCAAGTTCAAAGTCCCCCTTTTTAAGGGGGATTTAGGGGGATCAGTCTTGTTCCAGCGTGTTGTCTAATACTTTTCAAACATCCTCTTAGTTTTTAAGGAGAATCGGGTAACGATCGCTCGCACGATATTTTAAGCGAAGTCGGGGCGATCGCGGCAAGGGATGTAGCAAGAGTTAAAGTCTTTGCCTCTTCGAAGTTGCCTCTTCGAAGAAATTGACGCAAATATTCCCAGAAAGTTCCGGATAGGCTTTTCGATAAAGACTCCTGACTCCATCCTCATTACATATATGTCCATACATTAAAGAGGTTTCAGCATATCTCCGCACTGATTCCATCTACGTTTTGGTTGAAACGATTAATCCCATGCCAGGTTGTTCTGGCATGGGATTTAGCATCTAGAGCTACGCCTAACACAGCAAAATTAACAATATTGCTGCACATCTTCTCCGCATTCGTCGGCCAGATAACAGAGTGCTCGAAACCGTAATCCGACGACCTCTTCATAAAAGGGGTTGAGCTTACACAGAGGCGGAATATGTGCCACGGTATGCCCCAAAACGACAATATCTTGCTCAAAGGGACACTGCATCGGAATGGTGCGGCACAGCCAATGAGCGACGTGAGGATTATTGACCTTAAATTGGTTGAGTCGCTGCCGAATGCCCTGGAAAACATTGAGCGATCGCCAAGATTGAGTCGATTGCCTAGAAGATACAGTCTGAGACGGGCTCGCATTTGAGGAGATGGTACTAGACGTTTTGGGCAGCGTAAAATAGGTCATCATCAATCCTCCTAAAACAAAATT
Organism: Elainellaceae cyanobacterium; assembly: GCA_049647405.1. Taxonomy (GTDB): domain Bacteria; phylum Cyanobacteriota; class Cyanobacteriia; order CAKZMO01; family CAKZMO01; genus CAKZMO01. The sequence continues at coordinate 1,347 of JBARXP010000163.1, forward strand.
CTTCAAGCGATCGTTCATGCAAGCAGAGACATCTCCCACAGCGTTCCTTCCATAAACCTGACCAGGAAGCTGTTTAGTAATGACTTAGCCTCTGCGATCGCCTGAACTCACTCCATCATAAAAATAAGAAATGCGGATGGCAATAGCCATAAAACATAAATTTCATTTATATAAAATAAGCTGGGCTTAACGGTGGTGATACGAAAGGTGCGATTGCATTTGCATTTGCATAAGATATGGAGAAATCGGAGTGAAAGAAGGAAGGAAGGCGCGATCGCTGTCCAGATAAGCAACCCATACTATGATGAACAGAAATTGATGCCCAGAAATTTCGCAAGCTACATCTCAAGCCCTCAACTCATAGGTTTTGAATAAAATCTGAGTTAAAGAGTTTTAGGTTCAGGCACGCAGCTATTTCATTCCAAAAAGTTCATTCCAAAAAGCTCATTCCAGAATATATTCCCCACGCAATGTCCTCCATTCATCGATTCAGCATGGAATCCCAATTGATTGCCCTCCAAAATTTTTTAGCCCCGATGCAGAGACGCTTGACTCGTCGCGCCTCTCGTTTCGTTATTTTGCCGCTCATCGTGCTGTTATCAACGTTGACCGTTGTCGCTTGTGCGGCTGGCGGCCCGTCATCAGAGGGTGCAGACAGTAGCGTCATCAAGGTCGGCTCAAAAGACTTTACGGAGCAATTTATCCTCGGAGAAATGTACGCTCTGATGCTAGAAGATGCTGGCTTTGAAGTAGAGCGAAAGCTGAATCTAGGGGGAACGCCTGTGGCGCAGGCAGGGCTAGAAAGCGGCGAAATAGACCTCTATCCCGAATACACAGGCACTGGATTGCTAACGATACTGAAGCTTCCCGCAAGCAGTGACCAGCAAGAAGTCTACACGACGGTGTCAGAAGCCTATCAAGAGCAGTTTGACCTCGTCTGGCTAGACCCCGCTCCCATGAACAATACCCAAGCCCTGGCCATGACCATGAGCCGCGCTGAAGAACTAGGAATCATCACGATTTCAGACATGACCGCCCAAGCCAGTCAGCTCGTCATGATCGGCCCCCCTGAGTTTGAAGTGCGAGAAGATGGCTTGCCGGGGATCAAAGAGGGATACGGAGATTTTGAACTTGCAGCTTACAAGCCCGTTGATCCAGGGTTGCGATACCAGGGGCTCGTCGATGGAGAAGCCGATGTCGCCGTGGCCTTTGGCACCGATGGAGAAATCAGCGCCTTTGACTTGGTGGTGCTAGAAGATGACCAAAATCTTTTCCCCCCTTATCAAGTTGCTCCCGTAGTCCGGCAAGCGGCGCTCGATGCAAACCCCGGCATTGCCGATGCTCTCAATGCGTTGGCTCCTCTGCTGACCAACGAAACCATGCAAGCCCTCAACTATGAAGTGAGCGGCAATCAGCGAGAGCCCGATGAAGTTGCGTTAGAGTTCCTTCAATCTGAAAATCTGATTAGCGGAGAAACCTAAACCTCTCCGGTTGCTCAGTAGGATGGGTTAGCGCAGCGTAACCCATGCGGACGTTGGGTTTCGTTCCTCAACCACAACCTACACATACTCACGTTTATTTTTGTCCACCTACTTATTGCTCAGCAATGGCTCAACTATTAATGAACGAGAACTAATGAACGAGAGTAAATGAACGAGAACCTTAGATTAATTTGGCGGCATTGACTGTGGGCTACATACGATTTGATGCGGTGTCGTTGACGTTTCCTCGCGCGTCTAGACCTGCGGTAAACCAGTGCAGTGTAGAGATTCAAGAAGGGCAATTGGTCGTTCTTTTGGGGCCATCGGGTTGTGGAAAGACAACCTTACTGAAGATGGTAAACCGTCTCTATGAGCCTACATCTGGAGAGATCTTACTGAATGAAACCCCCATTCAGCGAATTCCAGCAACTAAGCTGAGACAGCAAATTGGGTATGTGATTCAGCAGTCGGGGCTGTTTCCTCACATGACGGTGGCGCAAAACGTTGGAGTTGTGCCAAAGCTGCTGGGCTGGTCAAAGCAAAAAATTGCGGCACGAGTCGATGAGCTGCTAGAGCTGATTGGGCTACCGCCGCAAGACTATCGCGATCGCCATCCGGCTCAGCTTTCTGGAGGGCAGCAACAGCGCATCGGCTTGGCCCGTGCCCTGGCCGCAGACCCCAAAGTGATGCTGATGGATGAGCCCTTTGGTGCCCTTGACGCCATTACTCGCACAGCCTTACAAAATGAAATTTTGCGGCTTCAGCGGCAGCTCAAAAAAACGATTTTGTTTGTCTCCCATGACGTGGAAGAAGCCCTGCGGTTGGCTGACAAAATTCTTGTCATGAGAGCCGGACAAATTGTTCAGTATGACAGTCCCTTTCAGATTCTGACCAACCCAGCCAATGATTTTGTGCGAGATTTGCTCGGCACTGATGATATGGTGCGCCAGTTGGGCATTTTGCGCGTTGATACAGCAATGACAGGTGTAGCCGAAGCCGCTCACAAAAGCCATACCAACAACGGGCATCCCACCATCGATCGCCAAGAAAATCTGCGTCAGGCGCTGTCTCTCATTCTCAAGACCGGATCAGAGGAGCTGGTCGTCGTTGATAACGGCACCGCTGTTGGGCTGTTGACCCTCGATCATATTCGTCATTCGGCACAGCCTCAGACATGAGCGATCGCCCGATTGCCCCATGCATCGCCCCACACTTAAGCCAGCGCCATCGGCATCAGACGAGACAACTGGACGGGGCAGCCGGACGGGGCAGTCGGACGGGACAGCAAGGATAATATCAGTTAAAAAATTAGCGTGAACCCTGCGCTTGATCCCGACATCACCGTACAATCAACCCACAAAATAAAACCCACGCCATCAACCTGCGACCCCTTCGAGTCATCATGCACAATTTCTTACCCATTGCCTATTTTGAACATCAGTTTGTTCCCTTCGCTGACGCCAAAATGTCAGTGGCGACCCATGCCCTGCACTACGGCACAGGAGCGTTTGGAGGATTACGAGGATTACCCGATCCGACAAATCCAGGACAAGTCCTGTTGTTTCGACTCGATCGCCACTGTCAGCGCCTCAGCAGCAGCGCTCGATTCCTCAACTATGACCTCCCGGCTGACAAAATTGAGTCTGTCATTGTTGAGTTTGTCAAACAAAATAATCCTAAAACCTCGTTCTACATTCGCCCCTTTGTTTACACCTCAGATTTGGGCATTGCGCCTCGACTGCATAAAGTTGAGAAAGATTTCTTTGTCTATGGGCTAGAGCTAGGCGACTATCTCTCGCCTGAAGGGGTCAGCTGTCGCATCAGCTCCTGGTATCGCCAAGAAGATCGCAGCCTGCCATTGCGCGGCAAGATCAGCGGAGCCTATATCACCTCATCGCTCGCCAAAACCGAAGCCGTGGAGTCTGGGTTTGACGAAGCCATTTTGATGAATGCCCAAGGAAAAGTGAGCGAAGCCACGGGCATGAATATTTTTATCGTGCGCAATGGGCAAATCATTACTCCCGGTTTTGAGCAAGATATTTTAGAAGGTATCACTCGCGATAGCGTCATAACCCTCGCCAAAGATTTGGGGATGCCGATTATAGAGCGCTCCATTGATAAATCTGAGCTGCTCATTGCTGACGAAGTCTTCCTTAGCGGCACAGCAGCCAAGATTACTCCCGTGAAACGCATCGAATCCTACACGATGCCAACGGAGCGACCCATCACCGATCGCCTGCGAGAGAAACTAACGGCCATCACCGAAAATCGCGATCCTGACTATCAGCACTGGATCACAGCCATTCCTTCATCATCATGATTCGAGGAACAACCCGGCTTCTCGGCGTCATTGGCGACCCGGTCAGCCATTCTCTATCGCCCGTGATGCACAATGCGGCGATCGCCCATCTCGGCGTAGATTACGTCTATCTACCGCTGCCCGTTAAGGCTGACCAGCTTCACACCGCGTTAGAGGGGTTTGCGGCCATTGGGCTTCGGGGCTTCAACATCACCATTCCTCACAAGCAGCACATCATGCCGCTGCTGACAGAGATATCAGAGGCGGCACAGGCGATCGGTGCGGTCAACACCGTTTGGCATACCGAAGCAGGCTGGAGCGGCACCAACACCGATGTCGATGGCTTCAAAGCGCCCCTGGCGGCACTCGATCGAGACTGGAGCAGCACTCCAGCCCTTGTGTTGGGAAATGGGGGAGCCGCCCGAGCGGTGGTCGTGGCCTGTGCTCAACTCGGCGTCCCATCGATTCAGGTCGTTGGTCGCAGTCTTGACAAGCTGGTAGCCTTCAAGCAAAGCTGGGAAAATTCTTTCGTCGAGCCGCTGATGACAGTTCATCACTGGGATGCCTTGGAGCAGCTTCTGCCCTCGGCGCGGCTGATCGTCAACACAACCCCTGTGGGCATGGCTCACGATGCCTCCGCATCGCCCCTCAGCCCAGATCTCACCGCGCTAATGTCACCAGAGGCGATCGCCTACGACCTCATCTACACCCCTCGCCCGACTCGGTTTCTAAAGGAAGCGGCTGAACAAGGGGCGATCGCCATTGATGGCCTAGAAATGCTGGTACAGCAGGGAGCCGCCGCCCTCAAGATCTGGCTCAGACAAGACGTGCCCGTAGACATCATGCGAGATTCGTTGCTGAGCCAAATGGCATCTCCAAAAACTTAGAGAATGAGCACTCTAACGGAACTGCAATGAGACGAGTGCTCATTCAAATCGAAATCTAGTAGTCGATCTAGTAGTCGAGCGTAATCGTCTTAAACTGACCCGTTTGGGCCTGTTCCGTGTAGGCAGAGCGCAACGTTTTTTCAATGGCGCGGGCTTCTGATTCTGGCAGTTTGTCTGCTTCTCGCAAGGCGTGAGCCCGATTTTCCGCAGTTTGAATCTGCTGCTCTAACACTCCCAAGCGACTTTGAATTTGGTCTCGACGGATGTCGATGCTGCCCAGCTCTTGCTGAAGCCGCTTTTTTTCGACCACTAGCTTGTAAACATCAAGGAACGATGCCGCCTCAGAAGGCTGACGAGGCATGGTACTGATTTTGGGGCGAATGCTGCTGCGGATGGGGGTACGGCGCATGGCTTAAATATCTCTCGCACGACAGGATAGAGTATGAGATCGATCGACCTGCATCAACGTTGAGGCAAAACAGACTGGGTAAAACAGACCGGGCAAAACAAACGGTGTTAAGCCAATCATACCCAACCCACAGGTCGAAGCTAACGAATCGAGTGGGTGGCTAACGTCATCGACCGAGTTCACGGAGATATCCCAATTCTCACCAGGACATCGCCTAAGTCACTCTTCCACACGGTGCAAGCAAGATCCTGACAAACCAAAATTGCTGCAACGAAAAGTAAGCTTTCCAAAGGCTTCAAAACAGCAGTTCAAGCCCGACACCGACACGATAATCTTGGCGATCGGGAGTGAGCTGGAGCTGAATATCTGTAGAAAGGCGCAGAGTCTGGGTCAGGGCATAGCCCGATGAAAGGGTGGTGAGGCTCGCCACATCAGACTCGCCGCCAGGATTGATCCAGACTTGAGTCAGGGAGAAATCGACGGCTGCCGTGCGAGCCGGAATCAGCATCAACCGCCCACCCAGACTGACGCCATCGACCGTTTCGCCTGGGGTCGCGAGAGAACGATAGCCGACCTGGGGCGCAAGATTAACGCGGCTGCCCAGGGGCAAGAGATAATAGCGCAAATCTGCACCCCACTGAGGGCGATCGCCCTCAAACTCATTTGCATAGTCAGCACTGAGCGCAAGGCCAGATGTGCCGAGTTCTCCCAGCAACAGGTCTTCAACGCCGAAGTAATAGCCTGATGAATCGTCGATGTGGGTGTAGCCTGCCCGAATGCGGGGTCGAAAGGCCGGATCATGGCGAATGTCATGCAGCACGTCTGGCGGTTCTTCGAGCCAGCGCTGCAACACAGGACTATTGTTGAGAATCTCTGGGTCTAACTCTAGGTCTTCGGCATTCAAAGATTGTGCCAAGGTCAAAGGCGATGACCTGATCAGCTCTGAACGAGTAGGCGCTGAAGACTGTGGCTCCTGAGAACGCTCTACCCTCTCCGCCAAAGTCGAGTCATCGACCGACGGGTGCGATCGCCCAAGGGGAGAAGCCGCCACTTCAGGGTCGCTCGACACCGTCAGCAACACCCATGAGCAAACAGACGCAACAGCCCGAAATAACAAAAATTTAGAGGTCATGAAGCAGGAAAATAAATGCTGAGATAGGCAGAGAGGAGGGCGTCGCCCCAAACAGCAGCGAGAAATGCCGCCACCGCCAGAAACGGCCCAAACGGTATCGGCTGGCGCTTATGAATCAGCTTTAGGGCGATCGCCCCTCCCCCGACCACAGCCCCCAACACACAAGCTAAAAACGCCGCCAACAGCAGCAGCTGCCAGCCCAACCAGGCTCCCATCATCGCCGCAAGTTTAGCATCACCGCCCCCCATCACGGTTTGCCCATAGAGCACTGACCCGACAATGGTAATGATGTCAAACAGCCAAATGCCCAGCACCGCCGCACTAATACTGCCCATCAAATACAGTGCAGCCCCAGACCATCCGCTGCTGTGCCACCCGACAACGCCCTGAAAAATAATCCCCAGCACCAGCCCTGATTGAGTCAAAGGATTAGGCAACGTCAGAGTATCTAGGTCAATAAACGCCAGCGCCATCAGCCAACTGACAAAAATCCAGCCTCCAACCATGGCAAGGGGCGTTTCAAACCGCCACAGGATGACTAAAAACAGCAGCCCAGTGACAAGTTCCACCAGCGGGTAGCGGATGGCGATCGCTGCTTTGCAATGGCGACACCGACCTCGCAGCCACAGCCAGCCCAGCACCGGAACATTGTCATAGAGCTTGAGCCGATGGAGGCACTGGGGACAGCGTGACGGTGGATGCAGCACCGACAATTCTGCGGGGAGTCGATAAATCACCACATTCAGAAAGCTGCCAATCGATGTGCCCAAGAAAAACACGATGAAGGCGATCGCCAACGACATCCAAACCGTCATAGCAAGAGTTTCCCTTTCGTTGCATCAATATCGAGTGAGTATCGAGTGAGTTGAGTGGAGCCAGAGGCTTCCAGCATTGATCCAGCAATTCTCATTATGGTTACGCCCCAACACCCGCAATTTATTTGCGGGCTACAGACGATCAAGTCCCTTCGGGACTGATAGCCGACAGATCTTAGCCCCAACGGGGCTTTCACTCATTAGCCCGCAATTTATTCGCGGCGAGTCGGAAGCGTAGTCGGATAGCCAATTCGCCAAACTGAGAATTGCTGGCATTGATCTATAAGAGTTAATCAGGTGATTGATCTATACGATAATTCATCCCTACACTTCAGCGGTCAGACCTTATTCGATCCTCTACCCAACAACCCGAAACCCGCGATTTCTTCATTTTTCTACTTGTTTATGGGTGCGTGCATGTTGATTGCAAGACTCGCGCTCACGCCCCTGAGCAACATCTTTCCCCTCAGGCAGTTCCCTCAGGCAGTTCCCTCAAGCAGTTCCCTCAATCATTTTCCTTAGTCAAAAAAAAGGAACGCAGCTTTGCCACGTCCCTCATCCGATCAGAATATTTAGATCAACAGACTCTAATTTTTGGTGAAAAGCCCCTATTTTTTAGTGAGAAGGCGCTATCCAGAAGCATCTGACACGCCCCCTTCTTCTCACTAAGCCGTGGCTAATTCTTGGCGCTGCTCAAGAATCAGCACCTGGCGATCGAGATACTCTTGATCAGAAATCAAGTCAGTGACTGTGTTTTTAACCCGATCGAGAAATACCCGACCCTCAAGATGATCTAGCTCGTGCTGAAAAATACGCGCCACAAAACCTTCAAATTCTCGTCGCTGTAGCCGACCCTGTGGATCGGTGTATTCTACTTCGACAAAGGTGTAGCGAGGCACCAGCCCACGAATAGCAGGAACGCTTAAGCATCCTTCCCAATCTTTTGCCATCTCGTCTGAATGACCAATCAAGTGAGGATTAATCATCACCGTGGGCTCCATTTTTGGAGCATTAGGGTATCGGGGATTGGGATGAGACGCCACAACCATAGCCCGACGCGATACGCCAATTTGAGGTGCAGCAATGCCCACCCCATGACAACGATGTAGTGTTGCCAATAAATCTTGAATCAGGGATCTTGTCCACTTATCGCGGACGTTGTAAATAGGCAAAGCGGTTTGCCTGAGGACAGGGTGACCCAACTTATAGATTTGACGCACCTCAACCATGCTTAAATCTCCCTGGCTCCTAAAAAATTGTGATAAAAAGTGCGATCGCTCATGATTACCGTTCATGACTCGCGACATGCCCAAAAAACAAATGGATAGTCAGCACCAGAGCCATGAGATTCTGAACATAACGGGCTTGCCCAACCTCTAACCTCAGCATTTCAAAGAGCCGTAAGCTTTCAAAATGCCGACTGCGTATGAGTTGATATGGGCGCAGGCTAATATTTCAATATTAAGGATTGATGAAGGAGCGAACCGTTCACCACATACAATTTTAAAGATTTTTGGGAGAAGCGTCAGTGACCGCCGTCGCACCTCTGGAATGCTTCTAAGGCTGAGAACGTGAAGATTCTGGAGAACTGAGCAAAGGAGTTAAGGTTAAGTTTCGTCTATTTCTCCTGACATCGAGCGTTAGCGGGGTGGCGGTGGCGGCTCGGCTGACTCGCCGCCGCAGTGCATTGGGAGTAGTCACTCGGGTGCCATCGATCGCCATAATCACATCGCCGACTTGAAGCCCGACCCTAGCCGCTGGCGAATCAGGCAATACTCTGACAATCTCTACCCCCCAGGTGGGATCATCTAGCAGCTCTGGGTCATCCCTAGCGGCATCAGCAGTGGCGATCGCCTCAGGCGGAAAAGCGGCGTAAATTCCTAAGCGAGGGGTGTCTAGTAAGGATTGATCGAGGGCAGATCCTGTCTGGCCTGGTGTATTGAGTAACGGCGAGTCTACGGCTCTCGTGCCGCCGAGGGCTGCTTCGCCAGAAGACGGCTGAGGCTGCCGCCACAAGCCCCTAGACGAAGACGAGTCGGGCAGTGGTGAGTTCGGTTCAGTTTGGGGCAAAGAATCGCGAGCCGGGAGTTGTGATTCGGAGGAAGAAGTTGCAGTCTTCTCCTGAGAAGAATCCTGGGATGTATCAGCTCCTTCAAGACCCGCCATGACACGATGGATAAACTCTTGAGCCATGTTGATGGGAATGGCAAAGCCGATGCCCTGAGTTCCCCCTAAAACGGCGGTGTTAATGCCAATCAATTGACCCTGCTCATTGAGCAGTGGCCCCCCAGAGTTGCCTGGGTTAATGGCGGCATCCGTTTGAATAAACGGCCCCTGATGGTTGTGGGTGCGGGCATCTGCACTGCTGCGCCCCACCGCGCTAATGATGCCGACGGTGACGGTGTTGTCGAGGCCGAGAGGGCTACCGATGGCGATCGCCCACTCACCAGGGCGCACCTTTTCAGAATTTGCCGTTGGCAAGGCATGCAGATCCTCGACATCGATCTGCACGATCGCCAAATCCAACCGATCATCTTTTCCGAGCACCTGCCCCCGATGTTGAGTCTCATCCCAGAGTGTAACCGTCACCTGTGCCCCGTCCCGAACAACATGGGCATTGGTCAAAATCAAGCGTCCAGATTCTCCTGCCCCAGATTCTCCCGCCCCAGATTCTAAAGCCTCAATATCAATGATCACCCCAGACCCTGATTCTGCGGTCGTGCTTCCCACACCGTCTAACTCAATGCGCACGACCGCTGGACGAGCCGCTTCTACAGCGTCTGCAAGGCTCCCAAAAGCAGAACGTTCAGGCCCAGAACGTTCAGGAAATGGAAGAGATACTTCTGCTGCATCTTCACCCCTCGGATTTTTATGATTGGGGCGATCGCCATGAGAGACAGCCGCGAAATACGACCCAGATTGCAACGCCGCCGCCTGAGCGCTGTACCAGCTCATCAAACGCCCCGACAAAGAGCGATCGCCCCCCAACGTCAGCGCGACCCAAATCAGGGTGACCGATAAAAGCAGATGTTGCAGCCGTAGCGATGAAAAACCCATAGCTATTCCCCAGCAAAACGCTCTTTAGGTTTGCTTGCTCTGGGCATTGACGAGACAACGATGACCTGGCGCTCAGCCCAAACCCCGATTACGCAGTCAGGCACCACAACCTTGAACGCATCACACACTGCAATGCGTCACATGCCGCGACCAAGATTAAGACTGCAACTGAGACTGAGGCCGGGACTAAGACATCGAAGACCAGCGCAGCTCATACCCACAAGCAAAAAGTACGCATGAACTATGTTAAACTGCATTCATAGTACATGCGAACCAAGAAGATTGCTAGTGCTGTTTTGGGTGAATGTCGAGATTCAGAGGTTCAGCGCCAAAACGCTTAAAGTTCAAAGAGGGCGATCGCCATGTCTACCTTTTCTCGCACCGTATTAGCAGAGAGCTGCAAAGCCTCAAGTTCATCGGGTTGGAGCTGAAGCTCATGAACCGACTCGACACCCACACAGCCCAATCTCGACGGCACTCCGATAAACACGTCATTGAGTCCATATTCCCCTTGCAAATAAGCCGCAGTCGGCAGCAGCCGAGACTCATTTCGCAAAATTGCAGCAATCATCTGAGATACAGAGGAAGCAGGCGCATAATAAGCCCCCCCTGTTTTCAACAGACCCACCACTTCAGCGCCGCCAGTGCGAGTTCGCTCGACCAAGCGATGAATCGTCTCAGCATCCATCAGCTCAGTGATCGGAACAGAGTTGACCGTTGAGTAACGCGGCAGGGGCACCATCAGGTCTCCGTGACTGCCCAACACCATCGCCCGCACATCAGAGGAAGAAACGCCCAGCTCCATGGCAATGAACGCCTGAAATCGAGAAGAATCGAGAATGCCAGCCATGCCCATGACCCGCTGGTGAGGAAACCCGCTCACCTTCCAGGCCAGGTAAGTCATGACATCAAGCGGATTGGTCACCAAAATCAGAATGGCATCAGGCGAATGGGCGATCGCCCTCAGCGTCGATTCGATGATAATTTTGCCATTGGTCTTCATCAGGTCATCGCGCGTCATGCCGGGTTTGCGAGGCAGCCCAGCCGTGATGACAATGATGTTGGAGTTGGCCGTATCTTGGTAATCGTTGGTTCCTAAAATTTTGCGATTGTGCCCTTCGACGCTGCGCGCTTCCATCAGGTCAAGCGCAATGCCCTGAGGCCGCCCCTCGACAATGTCGAGCAGCACAACATCAGCAAGATTTTTTTCGACAATGCGCTGGGTTAGGGCGCTGCCCACATTACCTGCACCGATGACAGTAACGCGGGGAGGATCACAGATAGGAATGAAGGGAGGACAAGAGTTCATAGGATTTTTGGAGAATATCGCGTGGATAAAAAGGCGATCGCGCTCCGATAAATCCGATAGAACCGCTTATGCAAATGATTCAAGTTGGTCAGCTTTGAGCCAAATGTTGGGAGTTGGCACATGACCGAACTTAACCAGCATATAATCGCCCCGGCTATCAACGATTTCTCCCTTTGTCTCAAAGATATAGGGGGGGAAGCGGGAATCGCTGGCCTGAGCCTCAATGCTGTTTTCTAGCTTTTCTCGGATAACACGAACAAGATCGCCCTTCTTAACAGCCATAACTCTCCGTGAGTAATTCGCTTCTAATTTTAAGACAACCTTCAGCATTGCATGCCAAAGACTATCCGACAACAGC
>JBARXP010000164.1:0-10205 GCA_049647405.1 Elainellaceae cyanobacterium
GACTCTAGCACTCGGTTATGAGGAAACTGACAAAAGGGACACCGCATTTTTATCCCTCAATTTTGTACTCATCAAAACAAAAATGGTTCCTCATTGTACTCGCAGCACCTCATCTTGTCGCACATCACCGTCAAGAAAGACTTTTGACTTGAATCTAGATAAATCAGTCTGCACAAAGATTTCTTGAAAGTGCCTTCTATTAAGAAATTACAGCTTGCGGCTCAATATTTAAAGATTTGTAAACACTGTGGAACTTTCCGAAAAAATATCCTACTGAGAGCAGGCACGAGATGAGTCGGCGATCGCCCATTGGGGTCACCCTTCGGGCGATGCTGCACCTGGCTCTCCGCTTTCTACGCTATCTCCAGACTCGCTATTTTGAGGGACTAGCGGTGCGCCGTCTAAGTTCGGTAGGGTTAACTCGTTTACAGATCGAATAATTGCGGGCTGATTGCCATTCGAGGTACTGCTCTCCACGACCTCTGGCCGGAAAATGGCATTGAGCGATTCCTCTAAGGTCGGAGCCATGGCGATTTGGTTTTCAAAAACCACGATCACTCGAACTAGAGTGGGCAACTGATCCTGTTCGGCTTCTAGATAGAGCGGTTCGACATACAGCAGCGATTGCTCAATCGGAATGACGAGCAAATTGCCCTGCACGGCTCGCGAGCCTTCCCGATTCCATAAAGAAATCTGCTGAGAGATGACCGGATCTTGGTTGATGCGGGCTTCGATCTGCTCAGGGCCAAAGACCAACTCTTGTTTTGGAAATGTGTAGAGAAGCTGTGTGCCATAGCGATCGCCATCTGACCTAGCCGCCAACCAGGCAATCATGTTGCGCCGCTGAGCTGGAGTAAACGGACGCAGCAAAATGAACTCTTCCGTCTCTTCATTCGGCAGTTTGGTAAACAGATAATACGGCTCCACCACCTGCTGCTCGTTGGCATAGATCTCTTGGGGGGCACGCCACTCATCTTCCCGGTTGTAAAACACCTGGGGATCGGTCATGTGATACGTCATCAGGTGATCAGACTGCACCTGGTAATAGTCTTGGGGATAGCGAATATGTTCTCGTAGGGTTGCTGGCATAGCATCCAGCGGCTGAAACATATTGGGAAAGATTTTGCTCCACGACTGAATAATCGGGTCGGTGTCGTCTGCGACGTAAAACACCATCGTGCCGTTGTAGGCATCGACCACGACCTTGACCGAATTGCGAATGTAGTTGAAGTCGTTGCTCAGCGGGTCAGAGTAAGGATATCGGCTCGTGGTGGTGTATCCATCAATCACCCAATAGAGATAATTGGGCGGTGTCTCAGTCAGGTTGGCCTGGAGCGAATGGATGGGTTGGTTGGGGTCTGCACTCTCAACGGCAAGGTCAGGCTCTTGAGAAATGTCAGCCACGACCAGATAGGGATCGGTGTCGTAGCGCAGGAAGGGGGCGATCGCCTGGACGCGATCGCGAATATTGCGGCGATAGAGAAGCCGACTTTCGGGCCTGAAGTCTACCGACAACAGCATTCGCCAATCTCTGAGATGGTAAGCAAACAGCAGCCGTTTCCAATAGGAGCCAATCTCAAGACCGCCTGCGCCATCGTAGGAGTTATAGGAGTTTTCGCTGCCGCTGGGGTAGTCAAGTTCCCTCACTCGGGTTTGGGTCATGACATAGGTGTCGGTCAGCTCTCCAAAGTAAATGCGGGGAAAGCCAACCGGAATGCTGCGGCGAACGGCCTCACTGCTCGCCAGATGTTCGATGCCACGAATGAAGTAGTCGGGCAAGCCACCATCGCCGACCGTATTGACCGGACTCATGGTGAACCCGTAGCCGTGGGTATAAATCAGGTGCTCGTTGACCCAAGTTTTGGCCTCATTGGGCAGCGCGCCGTAGTCTAATTCACGGGCAGCGACAATCACCTGCCGTCGTTGCGCTTCTCCTGCTTCGTCGGTGATGGTGTAGCGATCGACATCAGCATCCGGAAATTCGTAGTAGAGGCGAATCCGCTGGAGCTGGCGATTGGTTTCGAGCAGGGGGCGTGTGTCCCATAGGCGAATATTGTTGATGGTCAGCTCATTGTTTTCGATATCGCTGTACGTTAAGTCTTGCTGCGGATTAAAGGTTTCTACTTCGATGGGTAACAGTTCAAACGCTTTGCGGGTTAAGGCAATGGCGTGCTGAATGTAGGGCGTTTCTCGCAGCAGTTCGTTGGGCTGCACGATTACACGCTGCACGATGAAGGGAAGCCCCACCGTGCTAAAGATGGCGATCGCCACGTAAGCCATTGCACCGTAGATCACCCCCCGAGGAAAGAGCCGCTCTGGATATTGTTTTGGACGGTTTGGCCCACTCTTTTTTTGAGGAGAAGCTCCCTTGGCAACATCAAAAGTTGTCAAGTCTGCATGGGTTGGAGAAGGTTGCCCCTGAGGCAAAGCAGCACGCAAGGAAATGCTAGACAATCGAGCTTTGGTCGTCTTTTGCTCTTTGGCGTCATCGAGCCAGAGGGGTCTTCGAGTCAGTTCGACGGAGGGGGTGCTGGGTTGCGAGGGAGCCGCAGACTTCAGATCTGATGGTTGATCCGGCAGTGAGGTTACAGGTTTGGAGTAAACGAGCGATCGCCACAGCAGCAGCCCCCCGCAGATCAGTGCCAAAATGCTTAAGCCTGTGTAGGCGGGCAGCTCAGCCGCAACGTTGGTGTAACTTGCGCCATAAACCACGCCTGTCGCTGAATAGAGCAAGTTATAGCGATCGACCCAATAGCTCAAGGCCGCCGCTAGCATGAGACAGCCGCCCATGCTGTAGAGGTGACGCAGTTGGGTGGCCGAAAATCCTGGAAAGGTGCCCTGGCTGAGACTATTTCCTGAAAGGAGATAAATCAGTGCAATGGAGACTAGGGCGAGAGAAAAGAGACCCACGAGCCAAAACGCGAGCAGTTCCCAAGACGGAAGCTGAAACACGTAGAAGCTAATATCTTGACTAAACAAAGGGTCTGTCTGGTCAAATAGTGTCGGGTTAAAGAAAAATAGCAGCCGAGTCCACTGCTCAGACATGACGATGCCAAAACCGATTGCCATCAGCAGCGCGATCGCCAACAGCACCGTTTCTGGATAAATCAACAGCAGCACGATTAGCACAATCAGCCCGACGATTAACCAAGGCTGGGCTCCAAAAAGCTGCACGATCTCCCATGCCGCACTAGGACTAAACTTGATAGGCACGTTTGCAGGAACTTGATACAGGCTGAGCTGAGGATGCCAGTAGTTGATGGCAATCTGCCCGTGGTAGATCAGCATAATCCCAATGCTGACGCCCAGACTGATGACAATCAGCAACAGCTTCCACAGCCGCATCATGCCAAAGGTAGGAAAATCGCGCAGCGTTTTGGCAGAGGGCTGCGATCGCCCCCATGAGTGATGATGGGCAAAAAATTGGCTGCTGAGCAATAGACCTAAGCTGCCCCCAAATGCAACTAATCCTAAGCCAACTTGGGTGACGAGACGAATACGAAAGGCTTGAAAATAGTCAACGTCTTGATACCAATAGCTTTCGGCTACAAACGACCCTGCCATATCCAGCAAAAACAATACGCCTACAATGATTCCGCCCCATACCCAATAGCGCTGCGGTATGCGAAACCGTGAAGTCTGACTCTGCTGACTAGGGCTGCGTTCGACGTTGGCCATAGATAAAGTGCTAAGAGAGATTTGCCAAGCAATGAAGCGTCAAGAGCAAACGGCGGCTCTTCCTCTTAGGCTAGCGGGTTTCAGGGCATTTCCGCTAAGTTTGTTGAGTTTATTTGTGCCTGAGCCAAACAGCACTGTTTTGGACAACGGCCAAACAACTTTAGGAGCTAATGCATCAACCGTTCTAGCTCCATTCTCATAGCTTCGGTCAGGGCTGCAACGGCTTGACGACGACTGGCTTTATAGTCTGTCCAGCGATCGCTCACATTTAGCGGCTGCCCCACCGACATTTGCACCCAGCGATCGCCCAATTGGGGGCGCTTGGGTAGCTTGTCGCCCCGCAGTCGGGCTGTCAGGTCAAACATCAGCAAGACCGTTTCTGAAAATCGTTCTACCGAAGGCTTTGCGGCAATGTAGTCGGCTGAAACTGCAACAAAGCTTTCTGCCAAACGCATGTGGAGCACTTTTAAGCTGGCTTCTTGGGCAATCCAGTCGGCCAACCCCCGCTCTACGGGCGGCAAGTCCTCCCGATTCTCCACATCATCTCGATAGATGTAAGTCCATCCGGCTTCTTCCACCCGCCGACAGCGATCGACCACGTTTCCGGAGGGGGCTAGGCCAAAGTGCTCTTCTGCAACACACAGAGCTGTGTCGAGCAGCACTTCTAGGCGCTGCACCAACTGCTCAGCCTGGTCTTTTGTTGAAGCGGGATTTGGCTGAGGGCGATCGCCAAACTGAGGAAACGAGCGATGATAAAAACGGCGGTAAACCCCCTCCATGAGGTTGATCAGGTGTTCACCGAGGCGCAATAGCCGAGGATATTCATCGGTCATGGGGTCGTGCGCAGATGAGGGATCGGGTAGCCCCTTAGACATGGGAGGCAATCTGCACGCTTGCTCCAGTTGAGTCAGCAAGTCGTTGAGAGCTGCCCAAGGCTCATCGATATAGCGATAGCGAATGCCCACAGGCACGATGACCACCGATTCAGATCGATTCGACTTTTGCAAATCTTCCACGCACCAAAAGCCAAGCTGTGCCCCTCCGGGTTCCAATGGCCCCAATCGCTCGCTGTAACCGTTAGTTGCTCCCTCTGGGGCGATCGCCAAGGGAAACTCGCCATTCACCAGCAGATCTCGCGCCATTCGCAGGCTGGCCCAGTCGGGCTTTCGGCCTCGCCGCACCGGAATACCCCCCATGCGAGAAAACAGCCCGTTGAGCCACCCTCCGGCCCACAGCGCCATGCCCCGCTCGTAGACAAAATGAGCGTGCAGCGGTGTTTTGAGCGGAATATTTTGCTGACGAGCCACCTGAGGAATCAGGTGCGACAGAAGCTGCAACCCACACAGCGGATCATCCACCTCCACATGGCGAAACGCGATGATCAGGCGAATCTTGCCCTGCTGGAATTGGTGAAAGAGCGTGGCAAGAGTGTCACCCTGACTCACCTCCACTCGCTGAATGCCCGCTGTCAACCAGGGACGAGTGCGTACTCGTAGCAACAAGGGTACAACCGCGTGAACGAGTCTTAGAACTAGGGGACTGTAGCGGGGCGGAACAAAGAGCAGTCGGGACTGAACCCGATGAATAGAATCAGGCAACGGGGCATCTCCATCACGAAAGCTGAATTGATCATACCGATGTCGGTGATCTGTGGTGGAGTTGAACATCCACACCCCTAACCCATCCGTGCGTTGCTATGTCTGGACTTAATAATTTTTGAAGAGAACAGAACTTACGCACAGCTCGCCTAAGACTGAATAAACTCGTTGAGATGGTGGGCGCGTCGCGCCCACCATCTCAACACACTGCGTAAGTCCTGGAGAATAAAGTAGGAGAGAATTTTCGTTGATCTCTACAGCTGCTTTGTGATTCAAAAACTTTCAGATTAAGCGAACGTTGAGACAGACGCTGCGTCACGGTCGAGATGGGAGCAGTGGATATGAGCGTAGCGGGATAAACCGCATCGCCCCATGTGGGATGAATCAGCGTTGCGCAGGCTCCTTGCTTCTTGGCTGCATACCCTAAACTGCTGCACGCCACCGCAACATCGTCGAGTCTGCGTGAACCGTGGGGCGATCGCAGCGGCAGCCCTGTTCGAGGGTCAAAGATTTCGCATTGGTCATGGGGGGTGTCGAGCGTCTGGACGATGTGCTGTCCTATCAAAAAGAAGCGATCGCGCAGTTCATGTTTACACCGCTGTGTCTGCTGATTGTATTGAGCCAAGGAAATCGAGCATTTCTGTAAAACGATGACCACGGTTCCAATCGGTTGTGTCCAACTCGGCAACAGCTCATGTTGGTGCATCGCCAAAAATGCATTAGGCAGATGCACCGAACATTGAGCGATGTCGTCAGAGTAGACAATCGCACTCAAGCGTCAGAAGCGTCCTGTTTAGGAGTGAAGTTGAGGGAAGCTGAGTTCATGCAGTAGCGCTGCCTGGTGGGAGCTGGGCCATCATTGAAGACGTGCCCCAGATGAGCATCACATGCTGCGCACAACACTTCTGTCCGAGTCATAAATAGGCTGCGATCTTGTTCTAATGCAACATTCTCTTCTGAAACAGGAGCCCAAAAACTCGGCCAGCCTGTACCCGATTCGAACTTTGTCTCAGAATTGAAAAGGGGAGTCCCGCAGCAGACGCAGGTGTAGACACCAGACTCTTTGTTGTCCCAATGCTTTCCAGTGAAAGCGCGTTCGGTGCCTTTCTTGCGCGTGACGCGAAACTGCTCGTCAGAGAGCTGTTGCTTCCACTCTTGATCCGGTTTTTGAATGCGCTCTACCATACTGATCTCTAATCAATGAACAATGAATTGCGAGGATGAATTGATTGAATGAGTCTCTTCTCTAGCTTAGCGTTTCTCTTCAAACGTCTCGAAACACTTTGATGCATTTCTAAAAAATATGTCTCAGGCTCTGCTGCTCAAGACTCAGGCTCTGCTGCTCAAGACTCAGGCTTTGCTGCCCAAGATAGAACATTAGAGAATTTCTACCGTTCCCAGTTCTCCATCGAGATAGACACGCTGACCCTCGTGCAAGCGACTGATGCCATCTTGCACATTCATCACCGCCGGAATGCCGTACTCTCGTGCGATGATCGCACCGTGCGACAGCCGCCCGCCGACATCGGCGACTAGTCCTCCAGCTTGAGCAAGTAGGGGAGCCCAGCCCGAATCGGCATAGGGAACCACTAAAATCATGGTCTTATCTAGCGTCGTCAAGTCTTGCAGCGATCGCACAATTTTCACAGTGCCTTCTACTTGGCCTGGGCTGGCTCCGATCCCTTGTAGAGACATTCCAGCCGTGGCTTTGGGGCGCGATCGCAACATTCGAGGAGGCTCTTCTCCATAAACGAGGTAAGGCACCTGGGGCACCTGAGAGTCTTGCTTCCAGCGATCGCGCCTCGCGTCAATCCACTGGCGTAGAGAGGGCCATTGATCAGCGGCATGAGGCTGCACCTGCTGCTCGATCTCGTTGAGCGTTAGGAAGAAAATGTCTCCCGATTTGACCAAATGCCCCGCTTCTATCCACTGCTTTTCTAACGCCAAAATGCTCCAGCGGAGATGAGCCAGCAGCCGATTGTAGAGTTCAGCGACAGAACCCTTCAAATCAATGCGCGACTGGACGAGTTGAGCTTGCCAACCCTGCTGCTCTCGATCAACAGGAGGCGTGGCCATGTGCGTCGGATTTTGCACCGCTTGGGCAAACAGGTCATAAATAGGGCGCGGATCATCCTTCCAGGTCGGTACTGCAATGTCAGTGGCGACTTCGCTGAGATATCCATAGGTATTGATAAACTGATCGAGCTGCTTCATCACCTCCGACCCTTCCGGACATTCTGCCAGGGCTGTCATCAGGGTTGATCTCTGACCAATATTACTGCTATGGGGAACCAGAGGCCGTGAATTGCGGGCTAGGGTTTGCAGCGATCGCATGGCCGCTACTTCGGGTAGGGCACTCGTATCGAGGTCAGCATCATCGACCTTAAGCATGGCCTGACGTAGTGCCGCACTGAGAGGCCCCAAAATATTGTAATAAGTGACAGGCTTGAGCCCATTGAGAATAATTTGAATGCGGGCAACTAGCTCTTCAGGAGATAGCTGGTCTGGCGGCTGTTGCTGAAGTTGTTCAAGCATCGGATCAAACCGATCTGCCTTGTCTTGTTGAAACGATTGCTCCAGCTTCCATTCTCGCTGAAGCAGTCGCACCAAGCCAGGAACGTTTCTCACCGTTGAGGCAACAGGTGGGCGGCTAAATTTTGCTCCTCGGGTTAAAAATTCTAGGCTTTCGGGGGGCAGTCCCATGCGTCGAAAAATGGTGCCTAGAAGCGATGCATTAAAGTACGCGCTAGAGTGATGCAGAGTTGCAGTCTCACTGAAATCAAGATTTTGTGAGCGATCGCCCAGCACTAGCGTAAAAATATCTCCCCAAACGCCACAGGTCAACGGTTGGTTAATTGACCAAGTGAGCGGTCGAATAAAGCCCGGAATTACTTCTGCCGCTATCTTCCGCGTCCAGACTGGAATCAACGTCGTAATCGGGCGCACCTGAAGAACCCAGAGCCTTTGTCCATCGTAGGTCCATTCCAAATCTTGAGGCACATCTTGATATTGGCGCTCTAGATGCCGAGCCAGATAGGCTACTTGCTTCACCACTGCGAGCGGAACATTCCCTTCTCCTTCAACCTCAACTTGTAGAGTAGAAGGCAAGGCCCAATCGGGTTGTGCTTCAGAAGCTGCCGACTCTGGGAGTGAGTTTTCTAAGGATGATTCTAGACCTTTTTGGGCTTCGCCATGAAACCAGACCTGATAAGCATCAGGGGTAGTTTGGCCTGAAACTACCTGAGTCGCTTCTCCCGGCAATGCCTCGACAATGACAGCTTCTCCCTGGCGAGATACCGGATCGCGGCTAAAAGCGACCCCCGAAAAAACGCCCCGCACTTGGCGCTGAATCAAGACCGCCATGCCCCCTTCAGCGACTTGGCGATCGCTGCGATAGCGCACCGCACCAGAAGCACCGTAAGAGCGCTGACAGTGGGCGATCGCCCGCTCTAATTCCTCGCGACTCGTGACATTCAAAATCGAATCATATTGCCCCGCTGCTGAGGCCGTTTCACCATCTTCGCCAATGGCAGAAGACCGCACAACTAGAGGCTTGTCGGGCAATGGTGTAAGAGTATCTAGCAGCGGCTGCGGGTCGTCTCCTGGCGGCAGCACCCAGCCCATCGGCACGGGATAGCCAAAATATTTTAGCTCGGCTAGGCGAGCAGCTTTGCCACCACTGGTACGGGCATCGAGGCGATCGTTGAGAGATCGAATAGCGCGATCGCCCCGAAAAAATCGAAACGTCTTGCGCGACTCAGAGTGGACTCCCTCCGCTGCGAGGTTTAAATCGTCTGGCATAACCTGATAAATCCACCCAATAGCAACACTGAGAACCATCACAGCGACTAGCCGCCCCCCCGACTGAGGATAGAGCAATGCTGTGACTAAAGGCAGTAAGAGCAAAATGCTGAGTCGCCCTATTCGCTTCTCTCGCAATAGTGTAAAGCCAGTGCCGCCAATGACAGCAACGATGCAAGCAATTTTCCAATCGTGAACGAGAAACCCCCAAACGACATTGGTGGTGCCTGCTCCACGAGCAACCATAAATCGTCCGGCTACAAGGGCAATCAACCCGACGACTTCTAAGGCCGGAACCCCAGGCATCAGCCAGCGAAACAGCAAGACTGCGGCAATGCCTTTAAATGCTTCGGCCAGCACACACAAGATGCCGACCCCTTGACCACCGTGGTAAAAGGCAGCAGACACTCCGACGTTTCCAGTTCCGACATCTTTTAGGCTTTGACTCGTTACTCCACGGACAATCAAGCCTGTTAGTGGCAAAGCACCCAGGATGAAACAAGTGATGAATAAAAACAAAGGGGTTAGCAGACCCATCGATATTATGCGAATAACTGAGGGAGCAAAAGCAGATCACAGAACCAGCATAGAGCCTACCCATGAAGCAGAGGATAAATTCATGAATGATCACCCCGAAAATAGGGCTCAATGCCTTTAGCCTCAATATTGGCGATCGCCCATCTAGAGTCTCTAAGCGTCACTCATATCTTTAGCTTGCCACAAAAGAAGGGTGCTTCCCTTAGGAAGCACCCTTTCAAACATCTGGCTAAACTCTAGTCAGACTGTGAGACTGGCAGTCCAGTCGCTTTCAGCTCTAGCCGTTGATGGAAGGAGCAGTCAAAGCGACAGGCGCAGACTCAGCACTCGCCAAATCGAGAGGGAAGTTGTGAGCATTGCGCTCGTGCATCACTTCCATTCCCAAGTTTGCTCGGTTGATGACATCCGCCCAGGTACCAATCACATGACCCTGGCTGTCAATCACAGACTGGTTGAAGTTGAAACCGTTCAGGTTGAACGCCATTGTGCTGATGCCCAATGCCGTGAACCAGATGCCGACCACGGGCCATGCACCCAAGAAGAAGTGCAAGGAGCGTGAGTTGTTGAAAGATGCGTATTGGAAGATCAAGC
>JBARXP010000165.1:0-4888 GCA_049647405.1 Elainellaceae cyanobacterium
CCTGAGTGGTCAAGGCCAGCAGCCACTCTGGATCTTGAAAGCGATATGGCAACGGCAGAATCACGATATCGATTAAGGCCGCAATAATCATGATCAGCCCAACAGCCTTAAACGAGAGTGAAACCAGCGATGAGAGTTGACGAGTACTAAGAACTTTCATGGATTGTAGACATTGAGGTTGAGCGAGTAGAAGACAGATTGTTCTGTTTCTCCGTCATTAAACATTACGACTGACCCCATCGCATAGGAGTCTACCGGAAGATCTTGTATTGGCAGTCACAGAAAAAAATACGGCGGCGACATGTTTTCTTGATGCTATCCTTTGTTTTCGCTTGATGACGAATATCTGGCTGATGGGTATGAAGCCTGGATGCTTTTAATTTGCCGAACATAAATTGCCGATCACTCAAGACTATTTTTTGGCGGACAGTTCGCGGCTCCAGGTGGGCAAGATCGCTCCGGGCGATCGCCCAAACATTTTGACGGTGGCGATCGCCTGGGAATTGAGCAGCGTGACTTCGTTTGAGACGAGAATCTCCATCATTTCGGCATCGGGCACGGGGTCGCCTTCGAAGATCACCTGAATGCCGTTTTCGATTTGCCCGACTTGGGCTTGGGTGTTGAGTAACCGCAAGGCTCGATTGATTCGGTTTCTGAGATGACTAACGGTGAGATGGAGTGCAAGGGCTGGCGGCGTTTGCAGAGGCGTGACGACAGGCACAGGTGGCGCGACAGGGTGAGGAACTGTTGCTGGGATCACGGCTGGGATGGCGGCGGCAGTAGATTGGGAGATGGCTTTGGGATCAGTCGCGGGATTAGGCTGGGGATCGGATGGCGATCGCCCCTGTCCGAATTGCTCCTGTTCTGATCGCCCCTGTCCTGATCGCCCCTGTCCCAATCGCCCCTGTTCTGATTGAGCCGGAGTTTTAGAATCGGTCTCTGCGCTGGTGTCTGGGGTCGCCTTGTCTTTAGCCATGACCTGCAACATCAGCGTCGGATTAAAGCTCTCCGGTACGTCATAGGTTTGGCTGATCTCGCGGGCATCTTCAGGCAGCAAGGTGGTTAACTTTTCATCGGTCATCATGGCTTCGAGGGCTAGACGATTGGCCTGCACCTCAACGATTTTCTCAAATAGGTTGCGCACCAAACGACCATTGCCAAACATGCGATCGCGCCCTTGGTAGAGAAACGCTAAGAGGCGCAGCAGCTCGGTATCAGCCTCTGGAGTCATGCGGAAATGGTTATCTTTGCAGACCTTATGAAAAATCTTCAGCAGATCGTGGGGATCGTAGTCATCGAAGTAAATGTAGCGATTAAACCGAGACTTGAGCCCCGGATTAGACTCGATAAAGCTCGACATTTCATCGGTATACCCTGCCACGATGACGACCAGGCGATCGCGGTGGTCTTCCATTCGTTTTAGCAAAATGTTGATGGCTTCTTGACCAAAGTCTCCCCCTGCCTTGCCTGTGGGTTGGAGAGCGTAGGCTTCGTCGATGAAGAGAACTCCGTCTAGGGCTGATTTCACCAGGGCTTCTGTTTTTTCTGCCGTTTGGCCGACATATCCGGCGACCAGTCCGGCGCGGTCGGTTTCGACTAGGTGACCTTTTTGCAGAAACCCCAAATTTTTATAAATCTTGCCGATCAGACGCGCCACGGTTGTTTTGCCCGTCCCTGGTGGCCCGCAAAATACCGAATGGAGGGAGATTGGTGTTGTCGCCATGCCCCGGTGCGATCGCAACTGCTGCACCTTGAGAAAATTGGTCAGGGTCTGCACCTGTTCTTTCACGTTCTCCATGCCAATCAGCTGGTTTAGCTCCTTTAACACCTGCTCAGCGCTCTGGGCTGTGGCTCCTGCTGCCGATGCAAAACTGTAGCGCTCACTCATCTGCTCGGCAAAGTAGCGCTGGTAGGCAGGCGTTTCTTTGTAGGTGTGGAGCATTTTCCAAATGCGTGACAGACAGCCAATTTCTGTGGGGGTGACCCGGTTGTCAATTTTGACAATCACTTGAGCAAAACGGTAAATGGCGTTGACCCCTTTCTCTAAAGAACTGGAGCCGCTGCGTTCATCAATCTGATTGAGGATGGCCGGAGTTGCAAAGAACTGAAAATCGGCTTCACTCTGGTTTTCGATCAGCTTTAAGAGAATGGTAAGGGTTTGCTTTTGGGCGTCTTGGCTCGCCTCTGGCGTACTGTCCCACTGATTCAGCGCAACATCGATCTTTTGATGGTCTTGCTGAACTAAGCCATACACCATGAGATACATGCGCAACTGGCGCGGCTCGATTTGGTCGTTGGCCTGACTACAAATTTTCACGAGTTTGGCTAGGTCAATGACCAGAAGCTTCTTCATCTCTCGTTTTGCGCGATCTCCACCCAGATCGAGGATAGGCTGAACGGCCTGATGAAACTGATAAGCCTCGCGTTTGAGATCTGAGCTGTTCACAATATGCCTCTAACGGGGTGGAGTGCTAATTGGAAAGATAATGGAGAATAAGACTGAATCAAAATTCCATCGGAATTTGATTCGGAATCTGATCAAGAATGGAAAGCGAGACAAGCTAGGAAAAATCCCATTAAACTTATGCCATTTTTGAGCAAAAGAACTCTGAATCGCGATAAAGTGCGGCAGCTTGTGACATTTGTGGCGATCGCCAGCACGTTTCTGATTAACCTCTGGTCTAACCTTTTTCCTATTGGTGGGGAAAACATTGGCGAATTGTCCAATTCTCTATTTGGAGAGGTGCTGATCATCCCTGCTAATTATGCCTTCATTATTTGGGGCTTAATTTACGTTGCTCTTTTCATGTTTGCTGCTTATCAGCGACGACCTGCCCAGAGCCAAAATCCGCGCTTTCGCCAAGGCGGCTATTGGCTTGTGGCCGCCTGCGTTGCTCAGAATGTGTGGGTCGGGTTATTTTTGTTTCGCCAGTTTGCCGCATCTGTGATTGCG
This sequence comes from Elainellaceae cyanobacterium, assembly GCA_049647405.1. Classification (GTDB taxonomy): domain Bacteria; phylum Cyanobacteriota; class Cyanobacteriia; order CAKZMO01; family CAKZMO01; genus CAKZMO01. Next base: position 2,954 of record JBARXP010000165.1, read on the forward strand.
ATGGCCGCTATTTTGGTCTGTCTCGCGGTCTACTATCTCTGCCTAAATGTTGGCACACCGCAGATTTCGCGCCAAGAGCGGTGGCGAGCCCAGATTCCTATCAGCATTTATATGGGCTGGATTTCGGTGGCAACGATTGTGAATGTGGCGATCGCGCTCTATCACGCCCAGTGGAGTCGATGGGGGCTTTCTGATATGGGCTGGACAATTATTTTGATGGGCATTGCCGCCCTGCTTGGCATTTGGCTGTTGCTAGAGCGATCCGACACGGCGTTTACGTTGGTGCTGGTGTGGGCGTTTGTGGCGATCGCCCTCGACAAACTCAGCCAACCCTTAATTGCGGGCGTCGGGTTTAGCCTCAGCACAGTGTTGCTGATTTTTAGCATCTGGCGGTTCAGCAAAAAACAATCTCTCTCAGGCTGAATCGCGGCGCAAGGGCGCTTTCCTTGCTTTGGGGCACAATGGGAGATAGACCTGCCTTAGACCCCTTCGCGTCTAAGACTCTTATTCCTCAGCCTTTTCTTTGGTTATGACCCCTTCACACCCGTCTTTTCCTGATACGGCACCTGCCCAAGCTCGCCAAACCCGTCAGCAATTTGTTTCGCCTGAGGATCACCTCTCCTACGAGTTAGGCAAGGCGGTGCGTGAGCTGCCGCCCCTCTATACCCGACTGCTCGCTGGGGTGCTTAGTTCTGTGGTGTTTGGCTCCATCGCCTGGGCTTATTTCAGCAAGATTGATGAAGTTGCGGTGGCCGATGGAGAACTGATTCCGATCGCCCAGGTGCGGCCTGTGCGAGCCTTAGACGGAGGCACTCTGACGGAAATTCGGGTTGTCGAAGGGGAAGCAGTTGAGCAAGGAGACGTGCTGATTGTGCAAGACCCTGCCCTGCCAGATGCCGAGGTTGATCGGCTCCGAGAAGCCGCAACTCTGATTGAGCAAGACCTGTCTCGATTAGAAGCAGAAATGAATGGCTCAACCTCAACGGGTACGGCTTTGCAAGATGAGCTATTGGCGGCTCGGCTGACTGAATTTCAAACACGGCAGCAGGCCGCCGATGCGGAGGTCAACCGGGCGGCGGCGGCATTAGAGGAAACCCGTGCGCGACTGACTCAGCTTCAAGACAGTTTGCCCAATGCCCGCGAAATCTTGGTGAATGCTGAAGACCGAGAGGAAAGTCTGCGAGAGCTGGTCGATGGAGCCGTGGCTCGGTTTGACTATCTGGAGGCACGCGATCGCCTGACTGAAGCGCGCGATCGCCTCGCCAATCTAGAAAGCCAAGCTACGGTGCAGCAACAGACGATTCGTCAGGCTGAGCAAGCCTACCAAGCCGCCGTGCAAGAGCGCGATCGCCTTTCTTCTGAGCGGAATAGCGAGATTCTTTCGCTCACCAGCCAGCGCCAAGAAGAGCTAGCCAATGTCAGAGGTCAGCTCAACGAGGCCAATCTGCGAGCCGAGGGGCAGGTTATTACGGCACCGATTGCGGGTCGAGTCTATAACCTCCAGGCAACCCTTGGCGAAAGAACCATCGGGCCGGGAGAAGAGCTGCTGTCAATCTTGCCAAACGACGAAGAGCTAGTGCTCGAAGTCAAAGTTCTCAACCGAGACATTGGCTTTATTTCAGAGGGCATGAGAGCCAAGGTGAAGATCGCCACGTTCCCGTTTCAGGAATTTGGCACAATTGACGGCACGGTGGCTCAGATTAGTCCTAATGCGGTGGTCGATGAGCAGCTTGGGCCTGTATTTGTGACGCGGATTCAGCTCAACCGCAGTACGATTATGCTGCGAGGCCAGGAAGTGTCGTTAGTGCCGGGAATGGCTGCCTCTGGCGAAATTGTCACGCGCCAAAAATCAGTCCTCACTTTCTTGACAGAGCCTGTCACCCGTCGATTTAGCGAAGCTTTCTCGGTGCGCTAAGTCTGTGAGCTAAGATAGCC
>JBARXP010000166.1:0-21109 GCA_049647405.1 Elainellaceae cyanobacterium
CGTTCCTGGTGAAATACCACCAGTCGCTTGGCTTGGTCAAAGCCAAGCGCAAACGTCATCGACGTATTGCTGCTCAGTCACTTGACATCTGGACTGAAACCTTAACTTGACACCAATGAGCATTGCTATGCCCCTACCAAAATCATTCTTCGAAGGTGCAACACCCAGAAATTAGGGTGAGGCGCTAACCATCTGAAGCTATTGCTTCTAGCTCCACATCTTCTAGCTCCACATCTTCATACAGCGCCGCCAGCGTATCTGAAAATTCCACACTGTCGAGCTGAAAACATTCAGACTCAGGAGTGTAGTGCTGCAACACCCAAAAGCCCACCGCATTGCGGCGGAAGCATTCGACCCGCTGCTGGCGGGTGTTGATCAACACATATTCCTCCAAGCTCTCCAAGGCTTGATAATCAAAAAACTTGTTTCCCCGGTCAAAGGCTTCTGTAGAGTCGGAGAGCACTTCAACGATGAGTTTTGGAAACCGCTTATAGGTTGAGGTTTCCTGGTCGCGAGAGTCACACGTCACCATCACATCGGGATAATAGAAGCGATTGCGCGTTTCAATCCGAGCTTTCATATCTGCAATGTAAACCCGGCAACCCCTGCCTCGGATATGGCGACGGAGTAGGGAGGCTAGGTTTAACGCAATGGTGACGTGAGCATCACTTGCTCCTGCCATTGCGTAGACTTCGCCATCAATATATTCATGTTTGATCGCGCTTTGGGATTCTAGCTGGAGATAATCATCAACAGTGAGTCGAGAATGAGGAGAAGCAATCATGGCAGATGGCCGAGAGTCAGGACAAACTTCATGCGCTTATTGTAGCGAGAAGAATTGTAGCGAGAAGATAAGGGGGCGATCGCTCGCCACGCCATCTGGTTAGGAATAAAACAGAATGCATGAAAGCAGCGAGCTTTCCTCTAATATCGACGTAACGCTACCTACGTCATGCCCGTTTTTCCACCCATTCCCCCACGGTCTGTCTTGTGCAAAACCGCATTGTCTTGCCCGTCACCGTCATTAGCGTCTTAGCGGCGATCGCCTTTGGCTGGTCTTGGATTCGTGAACAGCATCACGTCTTCGAAATTCGGCTGGCGACGGGCAGCCCCGATGGAGAATACTACGCCTTTGGGCAAGCCCTTGCAGATGTCGTGATGCACCATCATCAACAGATCCGCATTGAGGTGTTGGCCTCAGAAGGGTCGCAGCAAAATATGGATTGGGTCAAGACCGAAACCGCTCAACTAGCACTGGTTCAGAGTGATACGCCTGTTGCGCCATCAGCGCGGGCGATCGCCCTCTTGTTTCCCGAAATGTTTCACCTCATCGTGGCCGATGATTCCGGGATTCGCACCATTCCCGACCTCAAAGGCAAGCGCATTGCCCTGATGCCAGAAGGCAGCGGTTCCTATGCGCTGTTTTGGCCTTTGAGTGAGCATTATGGCCTGACGCCTGATGATTTTGAGTCCATTGCCGTTCCCTCTCTCGAAGCCCACGAAGCCCTCCGCCAAGGAAACGTCGATGCCTTGTTTCGCATCATCGCCATGGGCAATCCCGCCGTTGGAGATCTGCTGCGAGACAGCCCTGCCCATCTGCTGCCGATTGACCAGGTTGAGGCGCTGCAACTGTCTTTGCCGTTCTTAGAAGCGACCCAAATTCCTAAAGGCACCTTTGATGGGGGCATCCCTCTTCCGGCTACCGATCTCGATGTGGTTGCAGTCAATGCCATGCTGATCGCCGACGAGTCTGTGCCCGATCAGGTGATTCGAGATATTGCTGAGAGCATTTATGAGTTTCGCAATGAGCTGATTGCCGCTTATCCTCGGGCGGCTTTGATTCGATTGCCAGAAGCGAGCGATCGCCTCGGTCTACCGCTCCACAAAGGCGCAAGAGCCTACTACAACCAAGACCAGCCCAGCTTTTTAGTCGAATATGCAGAACCACTTGGCCTTTTGTTTTCCGTTAGCATCTTGGCCTTGTCGGGCATGTGGCAGCTGCGGCTGTGGCTGATTGGGCGACAAAAAAATCGAGCCGACACCTACAACCTCGAAATCCTTGATCTGATTGAGCAAGTGCATGAGGTGACTGAGCTAAATCAGCTGTTCACCTTACGAAAAAAGCTGTTTCGCATTTTGAATGAAGTGGTGGTTGATCTGGATGTAGATCGCATCTCTCCAGAGTCATTTCAATCCTTCACCTTTCCCTGGGAAGTCGCCATCAACACGATTCGCCATCAAGAAACAATGCTGCTCAATCAACGGACGCACTCTTCGAATGTAGACAAATCTCACCCGACTGATCCTGACACGCATTCATGAGAGCACAACAGCTTTGGACAATAAGAAACGGACGATCGCACTAAACGCTTAGTCCAGCTCCCATCTCATCTCACTCATGGGCGATTTGCGGAATCTCAAACAATACTCCTGAAGAACTGTGGTAAGAAGCAACAAAGTTTTGGGTCTGGGATTTTGGGTACTCTGAGTCCATCGCACCGTGTTGTTGCACCGTATCATCGCACCGTGTCATTGCATCGTATTTATAAGGAGTCACTGATGTTGCAGTCGCTGCTGGGTCAAGGATCAGCGTTTCGAAGGTTGACTGCTCCTTGGTTTGACTCGCGGACGAGTAACAGATGGCGAAGAAGCAGGCGATCGCCCCTCAAACAAGTGCTTCTCGCTGGATTTGGATTACTGCTTGCCCTTTTTTCAGTCTTGCTACAGTCTATTCCGGTTGAGGCTGTTCCGATCAGCGAGGTGCCAGACCCTCGCGCCACAGGTGGCTGGGTCACCGATAGGGTTGGCATTCTCAACGACTCGGCTCAAACCGAAATCAACACTCGCATTACCGAACTCGAAGCCACGGATGGCTCTGAAATAGTGGTGGTCGTGGTTCGCGATACGCAACCCGCTGCTACGCCGAGAGACTACGCCCTTGAGCTATTTAACACGTGGGGCATCGGTAAGGCCGAGCAAGACAACGGTGTGTTGCTATTAGTTTCGACGGGCGATCGCCGGGTTGAGATTCTCACCGGAGATGGCTTAGGCCAACGGTTGCCCGATGCCCAAGTGCAGAGCATTGTCGATCGCGTTATTATTCCTCGGTTCAAGCAAGAAGACTATGGGGGCGGAGTGCTTCAGGGTACTGTGGCCGTCATTGATGCTCTCAAAGGAGTTGCCCCCCCATCAGCCGCCAATTCTGGCTCAACCCCGTCTCGTCTGATGCAGGGTGAAGCTAGTCTGTCGCCACCAGAGGTGCGCGGATGGCCTGGACTCGTGGCTCTCATTGAGAATTTAGGTCTCTACGTTGCAGCAGCCTTTGCGATCGCCACTGGAGTCTATCTTGGAGCGGTGAAGCTATTTCGACGCAGAATTTTTGTCACTGTAGATGGTCGCTCTCGCACGCCATCCTATTCGACATGGTCGATTCATGGACTTTTGGCCATTGGAGCTTGGGCCGTGACCTTCAATTTTGGGCTTTTTATTTTTGCGGCGATCGCTCTGTTTAGCAACCCTTCCTTCATCTTTCCTGCTTTTCTCGTCATCACGATCGGCCTACACTGCATCAATCCAAATCTAAACCTTCGAGCCCATGCCAAAAAATACGATACGTCGGTTTTCTCAGCGGGGGCTGGCATCTTTTTTAGATCGGTTTTGATGCTTCTCGTTTTGGGTGTGGCAAGAATGCTCTGGATCGCTGCTGCTCACGGGGCTGGCCTGATTGATTCCCCCCTTGACATGAGCCCCGCAGAGCAGGCAGTGGACTGGGCATTCGCTCTCGCACTCTATAACTTCGTCAACCTCCAGATGTGGCTTGAATACAGGTTTTTCCTCGATGCCAACAATAAGCTTACGCTCACCAATTTTCTGTGCGATCGCTGTCGCCATCCATTAACGCCCATCGACGATGCATCCCTACAAACGCTGCTGACCAAACCCGAAGAAACGGCTCAGTCTCTGGGCAGCATCGGTTTTAGGGGTTGGCAATGTCTCTCTTGTAGCCCAATCCTAAGCCGAGATGGAACATATCTCTTGCGACAAGTGCTCAACCGCGCTAAATATGACCTTTGCGGCACCTGCGAAGAACGAACAGTAACCCGCGAAACCGAAGTTCTTGCGGAGGCCACCTACTCGTCTAGCGGCAGTAAAAAAGTAACGAGAACCTGTCACTGCTGCGGTCACGAAGAGGAAAGAATTGCCAGGATTCCGATGAAAGTACGTTCTTCGAGCAGCAGCTCTAGCAGCTACAGCAGCAGCAGCAGTTCTGGCGGCAGTTCTGGCGGCGGCAGCAGCTCTGGCGGCGGTGGGGGCGGCAGCTGGTAAGAGATTGTCCTTTTGATGAGAAGGGATGTATCAAACTTGCCGTAGTGGCGATCGCCTTTTTTCTATGCAGAGGCATGAAACGTGAGGAAAACGTGCGATCGCCCAACACCTTTGCCACAATGGTGAAAAATCAGGCATAGAGACGCACCCATGACGTTTGGAGACGCTTCGCGTTGGCATAACCATCATGAGAATTGCTGTAAAGCAGCCGTTTCAACGGCTTATCTGCCCGTCCTGATAGCATGACAACATGACTCTGCATTGACGGAATAGCCCCTTTTTTCACTTTCTAAATCAAAAAATCTCTGGAGCAGTATTTTGAAAACAGTCGGTCTGGTCTTAGGCAGTGGCGGAGCACGAGGATGGGCTCATATTGGTGCGATTCGTGCGCTTGAAGATGCCAACATCCGTGTCCACTCCATTGCCGGAGCCAGCATTGGGGCTTTGGTCGGGGCGCTCTATGCGGCGGGCGAACTTGATGATTTAGAAGAGCTGGTTCGGGCGATGGACTGGAAAGCCCTCATCTCTTATTTTGACGTGGTGTTTCCCAGCTCTGGACTCCTAGACGGCGACCGAGTCTATGAGATGCTTTCTGACCATTTGCAAGGGCTGGCGATCGAATCAGCCGAGATTAAATTTTGCTGTGTCGCGACCGATCTGGTAAGTGGTCAAGAGGTCTGCCTACATACAGGGCCGATGGTAGACGCAGTTCGCGCGAGTATCTCCATTCCCGGCATTTTTACTCCCTTTCAAAAAGATGGGCACTGGTGGGGCGATGGGGGCGTCGTCAATCCGCTGCCCGTTGATGTCATGCGAGAGATGAATGTGGATGTGGTGGTTGCAGTCAACTTAAACAACCGTTCAGGCTCAAGCGCATTAGGGGCAGCCCAAACAGAGGTGCTGTCACCTAACTCATCATTGCTTCAGGCTCAACCTCAAGAGTCAGACCCATCTGATGCTGAGTCTGTGGCTGAGTCTGTGTCGGATGACGCGTGTGAAACCGAGTCTTCTGAGACGGTTGCTGAATCAGGTGACGATACAGAGTCTGCCAACGCGCAACCCCACGATGACGACTCAACAACAGATCGCCATCACGACTTCCAGGAAACTTCAAACTCTCAAGCCCAAGAGCGTATTGCAACATTTTTCCAACAGGTGCAAGAGCGATATGAGGTGTTTCAAGATCGATTTCAGGAAAAGATGGAAAACTGGATGCCTCAACAAAAAGAGAGCATGAATATCTTTGATGTCATCGGTATATCGCTAAATGTTATGGAACAACAGGTCACGCAAAGTAAGCTGAATGCTTACCCACCCGATATTTTGATTGAACCTGCACTGGGTGAATATGGCATTTTTGATTTTCATAAAGCAGAGGCCATCATCGAAGAAGGCTATCGCTGCATGGAAGAACTGATCCCAGAGCTACAGGAAAAACTCTCAGACGATAATTCTGTCAGTGAATTTGGTAGCGAAGCTGAGCAGTGAGAGCACGCGATTAAAGAAAGCATAAAAAAGCACCCTGAATTAAACAAGGTGCTTTTCTCATGCATTTCAAATATTGAGACGTTTACTTAAACCCAACCGCTGCTTGCCATACAAACGCTAGCAGCAAGAAGAAGACCGGAATCAGGGGCAAAACATCAACCAGCGGATCAAAAATCGAATATGCTTCGGGCAACTTCGCAAACAGCAGTGCAGCTTCCATCCGTCGCTATACCTCTCTAAACCAAGCTTTTCATTGTAATGTATCGTATCACGGTCGAGCGTCTGAACCCCTTTTAGCAGAGTCGAAGTTGGGCGATGAAAAAAGCAGCGACTTGACAAATAAGTCTCAATGTAAAGCAGCCGCACTTAATTCACTAATTAATTCACTAGACACTGCGGTGGCAGCAAAACCCAAAAAAAAGAGCCTGGAACCCAGACTCTCAAAAGATACTTATCCATTTCGTCATTGCAACTCGGAAAATCTAGCGCTGGCTTGTGGTTAGCTCTGCCGCGCGATCGCCCACTTTGCTTTGCGTATCTGCCATTGTAGGGTCAGAGTCAATGGCCATAGACCCACCAATCCAAGAGGCAAGCCAGGTGTCTATAGAAAACAGACCGCCACCATTAACCGTGAAGAACAAGAAGCAAGCAGAGTACAGCGCAGACAGCTCTAGGTAAGGAATGCTAAAGCCTGCCACTTTGATGTGGTGATACATCGCCACCACCATCGTGCTAAACAAACCGAGGGCTGCGGGGCGAGTCAGCAGACCCGCAATCAGCAGAGGCGCACCCAATAGCTCAGTGAACGCTGCCAAATAGCTGAAGAAGATGGGGAACGGTAGCCCGATGACGGCAACATAAGCCTGGGCAAAGCTCTCAATGTTGTTGAGCTTGTCAAGGCCGTTGTGAATCATGACGGTGCCTGCGATGATTCGCAGCACGGCCCAAGCCGTCTGGGATGCGTAGTTTACCGAAAGATTGGGCTGCAATACACGTGCAACCAACGAACGGATCGGGTTCGAGGTATTCATAAGTTTTGAGAATAAGGATGATAAAGTTCTGTAAATAAATCTTAACAAAAAAACTTTACAAATCTCAACCACTTGAGCGTTTTTTTCAGAAAAAATCGGACTTTTCTGAAAAAGCGATCGCCAATAGACACATAAAAAAAGAAAAGCAGACCTAGAAGCCTTCCAGGTCTGCCTTAGTATGGATTTCCGCTGAACGTATGGGTTCAATGACGGCAAAGAAATTTCATTTGTTCCAGAGGTTCAAATTAAAAATTGATAATCCTAACTATTAACTGCAACCACTTGCTGAGCCAAGAGCCGCTCGGTTAGCTTTTCAGGCACTTCTTGAAGATGGTCATACTGCCACCGGAAGAAGCCGACGCCCATGGTGAGCGATCGCAGCTCCAAAATCAGATCTTGCATTTCTGCCTGGGGCAGGTGAGCCGTGACTTCATCCCATCTGCGCCAGTTGGGTTTGGCTTCGTATCCGAGAATGTGCCCTCGCCGTCCGCTAATCAGTCGCAGGGCATTGGAGGTAAAGTCGGTGGGCACAGAGATCGTGATTTGCAGAATCGGCTCTAGCAGACTCGTGTGACATTTAGCCATAGCCTCCTGCATGGCGACTCGCGCGGCCATCTTAAACGCCTGTTCTGAACTATCGACCGAATGGTAAGAACCGTTGGTGAGCGTGACAGCGACATCCACAATGGGGAAACCTAGCGGTCCCTGGTTGAGATATTCTCGCACGCCCATTTCGACGCCGGGAATGTATTGTTTCGGCACCACGCCGCCGACAATGGTTTCGGCGAAGTTGAAACCTCCGCCCCGAGGCAGGGGTTTGACATCGAGATAGACATCGCCAAACTGCCCGTGGCCGCCTGACTGGTGCTTGTAGCGGCCATGTATCGATTCTGCTGCGGCACGGATCGTTTCTTTGAACGGAACGTGGGGTGCATTGGTCGTCATGGTGAGGTTGTGTTTGCGGCTGAGCCGAGCCAGGGCCACCTTCAGGTGAATTTCGCCCTGCCCCCACAAAATGACCTCATGGGTGTCGCCATGTTGCTCCCATACTAAGGACGGATCTTCCTCTACCAGCTTGGCTAGGGCCGCACTCATCTTGACTTCGTCGCTGCGCTTGTCAGGGGCGATCGCCAAGGCATAGACCGGGCTGAGCGTTTCAGCCTTGGGCAGCAGTTGGGCTGTATCAGGGCTGGGGCTGAGCGTGTCACCCGTATGGGCGTTGTCCATGCGAGCCAGCCCGACAATTCTGCCCGCAGGAGCCGTGGAAATACTCTCAAGCTGCTGTCCCATCATGGAGTAGATGCCGCCAATGCGATCGCCATTCAGCACATCGCCATCAGTCAACGTTCCCTGCCAAACGCGCACGAGTGAGAGCTTGCCGCCCTGGGGGGTGTAGTAAGTTTTGAGCACTTGGGCGATGGATTCGACCTCACCTCTATGATGATGATCGGCGAGAATACCGCGATGCTTCGCGATGGTTTGTGGGGCAGGAGCTTCTTTAACCAGAGCCTCTAAAAGAGGACGCACACCAAAATCCTGGTCGGCAACCCCAATCATGACGGGGACGATCAAATCCGCTCCCAGGTCGAGCTTGATATCGCTGAGAATTTCATCCTCGGAGGGTTTCACTTCTTCGAGCAGCTCTTCGAGCAGGTGATCGTCGAAGTCTGCCAGGGTTTCGAGCATTTCTTCTCGGGCGATCTGCTCTTCGATCTTCAGCTCCTCCGGCAGCGGAATCGGGTCTGCCGCAGTCCCCGGATGGTAGTGAAAGGCTTGCTCGCTGACGAGATCAATAAAGCCCGACAGAGTTTCGCCCTGACCGATGGGATATTGGTGCAACACGAGCGGACGACTAGACACCGACTTGAGCGCATTGAGCACCTGACTGAAGCTGACGTGGGCGCGATCAAGTTTGTTAATGAAAATAACGTGGGGAATTTCCCAGTCGTCTAAAAATTGAAAAATGGGAGCCAGGTTAAACACCCGGTCTATTTCGGGTTCGCAGACGATCACCGCCGCATCAACACCGACCAAGGCGTTGTACGTTTCTTGGGCAAATTCAATCGAACCCGGACAGTCTAAAAACGTAAAATGAATGCCGCCGTACTCAGTACTGGCGGCATTAACTTCGACACTCATTTGGCGATCGCGAGCTTCTGGCGTACCATCACCGACGGTGTTTTTTTCTTTAATAGAGCCTTTGCGAGACGTTGCTCCACTAACAGAGAGTAAACTTTCCAATAGGCTGGTTTTGCCACTCAAATATGGGCCGACGATCGCCACATTCCTTGAGCCACGAGATACCGTTTGAGACATGGCTACTGACTCCTTTCTTAATACTTAAGTTGACATTAGTCGAGCAGCAAGAAGAGAATTTCTCTGCTCGTTAATTCTAGACATTGAATTCTGAATATCTGTAGTCTTTTGGGTTCAAATCTGTTTGAGATGATTAGAAAATATGTTCGAGATTGTTAGTCGTTCATCCTCAATTTCAGAAGAGTAATAAAGAAACAGCCTCACATTATTTGTGCTGGAGCATTCTGAACAAAATAGAGTCCTGATTCGGCATCATCGTGATGGGTGAGAAAAAGAATCAAGACCTTAGTCGATCAGAAAAAATATGTTGATTGCAAGGGTAACAACCTGAGTCTTCAATTCGGAAGCCCTAACGCTGAATCAATCCAATAATTGAAGGCTGACAAGGGTTTGAAGTCTTTTTTTGCGACACCTCTTGCGGTTAACCTCAAGGTTATGGACTAGAAGAGGTATAAAAAAGAGTTAGCAAATATCTCTAAAACCCGAATGAGCTATGCTATTTATAATTGGCAATTTCTCACTAAAGATATCGAAGAAGATATCAGCCGAAAACACTGTTAAATTTTGAAGTATTTGAGCCTTTATCTAGATTTTAGAGCTATGTTGTGGGACTCTAGTTGAGATAGCTCCATCAGGTTTCAGTTCCCTCTTGAAAATAGCTTAACCTGCCCATAATGAGTCAAAAACTTCTCGGTTACGAAACGTTGTTCCTAGTTACGAAAATTTATAAGTAGGTAGCCATAATTAAACGATGCTATCTGGGTGTGTGCCCCCAGGCGGGGGGCACACACCGTTCGCTTTAGGTTTGACCACATACTTACTCTCTCGTGGGCTTATTCTTAGAGGATTCGGGAAAAAAGCCAAGATGCTCATCAATCTTTGATGACGGTATGCCAGGTTTTTCGCTAGGTTTTCCGATTAATGAACTGGTCTCGTCGAGGCACCGTGGCTGAAGGGAAAGGATAGGATATGTGAGGAAGTCAGTTCTGATTCCATGACTCAGAACCCTTCACAGCCTCTGTGACGTGTTTCTCTCTGCACAAGATCCTTCATGAATCTCTCTTCTTGGTCAATCAAAAAGCCGATTCCGACCCTTGTTTTATTTTTGGTAATGACCCTGGCGGGATGGCTCGGGTTTTCTCAACTCCAGATTAACGATACGCCCAACATCGACATTCCAGTCGTGCAGGTGATCGTGACACAGCAGGGGGCTGGGCCTGCGGAGCTAGAATCTCAGGTCACCAAAAAAATTGAAGATGCGGTGGCGGGCATCGGCAACATTGACACCCTCACATCAACGGTGAATGATGGCGTCTCCACCACCCTGGTCAACTTTGAACTGGGCACCGATACCGATCGCGCCACGAATGATGTGCGAAATGCGATCGCCCAAATTCGCCAAGACCTGCCTGCGGATGTGACCGATCCAGTGGTGCAGCGGCTAGAGTTTGCCGGGGGAGCCATCTTGACCTACGCGGTGCGGTCAGACGTGCGATCGGTGGAAGAGTTGAGCGACCTGGTCGATCGCACCATCAGTCGTGCCCTTTTAGATGTGTCGGGGGTGGCTCAGGTGCAGCGCATCGGTGGCGTTGACCGAGAGGTGCGGGTAGACCTCAAGCCTGAACGGTTGCAGGCTCTCGGCATTACAGCGACAGAGGTGAATGATCAAATTCGCGCCTTCAATCTCAACCTACCGGGAGGTCGAGCCGAACTCAGTACCGGAGAAACCAACATTCGGACGCTGGGCAGCGCACCCACCGTTGAAGCCCTCAGCCAATATAAAATCGTCTTGCCCGAAGGGAGCAGCGTTTCTCTCAATAGTTTGGGAGAGGTCACCGATGGGTTTGCCGAGCGGTCTCAGATTGCCCAATTTAACGACGAACCTGTGGTGGCATTTTCGGTGCTGCGGAGTCCCGGCACTAGCTTGGTCAGCGTCGAAGAAGAGGTGAGAGAGCGGGTCACAGAGCTGACCCCAACCCTGCCCGATGATGTGGATCTAGAGCTAATCGTCACCCAAGCCGATGACGTGCGGGAGTCTTATCAGGCTACCGTTGATGCCCTAGCTCTGGGGTCACTGCTAACGGTAATCACGGTTGGGTTTTTCTTGCGAGACTGGCGACCCACGCTGATTACCGCCGTCACCTTGCCCCTCTCCATCATTCCGACCTTTGCTGTGATGCGGTTCTTTGGCTACACCCTAGACGGCATGACCCTGCTGGCTTTGGCATTGGCTGTTGGAATTTTGGTAGATGATGCCATTGTCGAAATCGAGAATATTGAACGCCATATCGACATGGGCAAAACGCCGTTCAGGGCAGCTCTGGATGCGTCAGCAGAAATTGGCCTCGCAGTCATCGCGACGACGGCAACCATTGTCGCAGTATTTATCCCCGTCGCCTTTATGGGAGGCGTGCCGGGACAGTTTTTTCAGCCCTTTGGCGTGGTGGTGTCTGTCTCCGTCATGTTTTCGACCCTGGTGGCTCGCACCATGACCAACTTGCTGGGAGCGCGCTTGCTAAAACCCAAAACCACGACAGACCAAGAGAAGACTAAAAAAGCGATACCTAAGCCTGGTCTCTACGCCCATGTGCTGGTCTGGGCATTGCGCCATCGGGTCGTTACATTGCTGTTGGCGATCGCCTTTTTCATCGGCAGTCTTCAGCTTGTGCCCTACATTCCTAAAGGACTGTTTGACAGTGGCGACACGGGGCTGGCGACGGTGGCGGTCGAGCTGCCTCCGGGGTCTACCCTAAACGATACAGAGCAAGTTACCCAGCGCATTACCGAGATGCTGAAAGACAACCCGGCCACAGCATCCGTTCTTGCTGCCGTGGGCTCATCCAGTGGCCGTTCTGGTCGGGGAGTCAACAAAGCTACACTTTCGGTCAATCTGTTGCCCAGCGACGAACGCAGCCTTACCCAGCAGGGGTTTGAAGCGGAGATGCGGCAGCAGTTTCAAACCATTCCAGGGGCACGCATTAGTTTTGAAAGCCAGGGCGCAGGCGGTGGCGGCAAAGACCTGACCCTGGTGCTCAAGAGCGAAAATGCTGAGGCTCTCCTGGCTGTTTCAAAAGAGCTGGAGCAGCAGATGCGCACCGTTCCTGGGCTGGTGGAGATCAGCTCTAGTGCCAGTCTGGTGAAGCCGGAGCTGCTGATTCGGCCTGATCCGGCACGGGCAGCAGACTTGGGTGTGTCGGTGCAGGCGATCGCCCGCACGGCTTCCCTGGCGACCCTGGGAGATTTAGACGCCAATCTCGCCAAATTTGACCTATCCGATCGCCAGATCCCGATTCGGGTTCAAATCGCACCCGAACAGCGCAACGATCTCGATACCCTCCGCAATCTCAACGTGCCGAGCCGCTCTGGAGCCTTAGTACCGCTCAATGCCGTCGCCGACATCACCCTGGGCAGCGGCCCCGCCCAAATCGATCGGTTCGATCGCTCTCGTCAGGTGACTCTCGGAGCCAACCTCCAAGACCTTTCTCTAGGTGAGGGTGTCGATGCCGTTCAAGCTCTACCTGCCTTTGTCAACTTGCCTGCGGATGTCAGCCAGCAGCCCTCTGGCGATGCGGAGATTATGCGAGATATCTTCACCCGCTTTGGCACCGCTTTGGCTGTAGCCGTGCTCTGCATCTACGCGATTTTGGTGCTGCTCTACAACGGATTTCTGCATCCACTCACCATCATGGTGGCGCTGCCCTTGTCTATCGGGGGCGCACTGCTAGGGCTTCTGGTGACTCAGAAAGAACTAGGGCTCTTTGCCCTCATCGGCATTGTGCTGCTGATGGGAATCGTCACCAAAAACTCGATTCTCCTCGTGGACTATGCCCTAATGAACAAGGTCGAAGGCAAGTCTCGCACCCAAGCGGCTCTAGAAGCCGGAGTCTCGCGGCTGCGCCCGATTATGATGACGGCGCTGGCAACCATTGCCGGAATGTTGCCCATTGCCTTAGAACTAGGAGCGGGGTCAGAAGTCCGCAGCCCGATGGCGATCGCCGTCATTGGCGGCTTCACCACTTCCACGCTATTAACTCTGGTCGTTGTGCCCGTAATTTTCACCTACGTCGATGGGTTTCAGGATGGTCTGAAACGCCTCACGCAAAGACGGCAGCGCAAAGGCAGCACCATTGAGCGGCTGAAGCGGCAATTTTCAAAATCTCCCAATCGCGAATAGGCGGCAGTACCGTTGAGGGGGCAGAACTATTAAGGGGTCAAGGCAGAGAAGAATGGTGGCGATCGCCCACCATATCTGTATCCTTATCTATACGGGTATAGTTTTGTCCGTCGTCCCACAGTCCTTTCACCTGTGTCGCTATGGCCTGCCCAAATCCGACCCCATAAAATACCCATCGCATCGCGACTTTAATGGGCGAACCGCTCTTGTAGCAAGGGGGATGACCCAGCACATGGCAGTCAAACAGTTTGGCAAAAAATTGCAGGTTTTGGCTCAGCGTCAGATTCTTCAGCCCCATTAAAAAGTGGTTGTGATAGAAGGTGATTTGATACTCCACCGAGCGGGTGCTGATGTTGTGACAGCCGCCGCTCTCTTCGCCCAGATGCACCAGATGCGCCGCCGGACTGTACCAGATAAGGAAGGGCGTGTTGCGAATGTGGAGGCAAAAGTCAGACTCTTCTCTGACGGCGCTGCCCCGAAACCGCTCATCAAAAGCGAGTGTGTATAGGTCAAACAGCTCCCGCCGAAATGACATATTGCAGCCCCGCGCAGTCAAGACTTGCTGCGGTTGGGTAGTGTGAACCAAGTCGATGTGATACCAAGCAATGCCGGGGTTCATCGCTTCGGGCGGCAAATTCTCAATCATCAGCCCCGGTTTGGCATCGGCCAGCTTCATACGGTCAAACACCCGACCCGCCACAGCCCCGACATCAGGACGTTCTAAAAAGGTTTGGACATGGGCTGCAAAATATCCTGGCGGCAACTGCACATCATCATCGATAAACAGAATGATCTCTCCGTGCGATCGCCTGACGCCATAGTTTCTCGCCCCTGGCAAACTCGCCCACGGCACCGTGTACAGTCGAATCTTCTGCTGAGTCGATAGCTCTTCTAGATAGCGCTGTGTCTCAGGTTCATGGGTTTGGGTCTGATCCACGACCACGACTTCCACCTGGGGATAGTCTTGTGCCAATACATCTGCAAGGGTGTCGCACAACACCCGCTCGCGACCATAGGTTGGAATGATGACGGAGAGGAGAGGGGAGGGCATGGGGAGGGAGGGAGGAGTTAAGAGTTAGGAGTTAGGAGTTAAAAGTTAAAAGTTAGGAATCAGGAGGGAGTTTGGGATGCTCCCGTTTGGGAGAAACGCGATCATGAACTTTTTGAAGGGGTGCAGGGCTGTGCGCCCGTAACGAGAATTTTGGAGGGTGAATTTTGGAGGGCAAATTTTGGAGGGCGAATTTTGGAGAGTATTGAGTCTTCATTCTCAGGCAAAGGTTTTGGAGCGTCGGAGGCGTTTTCGCTTGCGGGATGACGGTTCCGCATCAGCGTCGGTTTCGCTGAGCTGCTCTTGGCGATCGATTTCGGGGAGTTTCAAAATCACCCCTGCGAAAAACCAGTAGTAAATGGCGACGGGGTCAACATCAAGGGGATAGTAATAGGTGTTGTAGCTGATGAATAAGACGTATACCCAAAACGATGCCCCATAGCTGCGCAGGGTGCGATCGCCCACCGAGCGATAAGACTTAAACGTTTGATAGGTCAGCACCGTCACAAACAAGAGAAAAAGCAGGGCACCCGCTATGCCAATCTCGTAAATCAGTTTGGGATAGTAGGTTTCAACCAGAGCCGTTTCTCCCAAGACTCGCCCTGAATTGGTGGCGCGGCCTAGGCCATTGCCTAAAAAACCGGGCTGTTGTGCGATCGCCTGGTCAAACTGTTGCCGAATAAACACATGGGGCGGAGCCGCCTCCCAGCGACTCTGAAAACTATCAATTCGAGTCTCAACAAGCTGAGGATTATACGCCGCCGCCAGCCCCAACAGCATAGACAACACAGCGGCAACGGGAATAAATCGCTTCAAGTTAGCCACCTGCCCCGTCAGCACTAATAGCAGCAGGGTTGTCACAGGCACCAAGGCAAGGGCAATGCGCTGTCCTGACAAGACGGCCATGATAAAGACAGCGGCCATAGCCGAAAGACCCACGGTGCGCCACCGAATCAGCGGATCGTTAAAGGCACAGGCAAACGCCAAAAACGCCGACGAAATTAAAAACCAGCCCCACTGCCACGGAGCCACAAAGGTTCCTGGTAATCGAATCTGGCCTTGCTCGGGAGAGTAAAGCAGCGACCCGCCGACTAGACAGCGGGCATCTAGGGAGGCTTTGAATAAGTCTTCTCCGATCGCATTGCGGGTGCCCTCGCAGCGTCCGGTTTTCAGCCAGAGGTATTGCAAAAACGCCAGTCCGCAGCAGATCAAAATCAGCACCACGGTCAGGCGCATCATAAAAAACAGGGTCTTGCGGTCTTTGACCAAGTAATAGCCGCACACCATCAGCGGCACGTAGCCCAGCAAGACCTTAACGCCCAAGATGCCCAGCAAAATCGGGTACTCACCTTCAGCACCCAGCTGTTGCGACCCATTCACCACGAGCAGCACGAGGCAGCAATATCCGGCCAACAGCATCAGTGGCGCAAACAGCGTTTTGTTAATAATGACGGGCAGATGTTCTCGCCGACAAAACTGAATCACCCCAAACAGCGCCGGAATATAGAATCCATCTTTAGCGAGCTGTAGTAGAGGACTATTGCCGATGGCGTAGGTGATTGTGCCACCGAAGGGCAGATAAATCAGCAACGCCCATAGAGCCTGACTGGGATATCGAAACGACAAAGAGGTATAAAGAATCCCAAGACAGACCGCTAACCCAGCTTTGGGCTCACGGGTGGCGATCGCCACAATAAACCCAAGCAACGTTGAGAACAAAAACGCAACGATCGTAAAGCGAATCAGTTCTTTTCGATGGCGATCGCGCTTCCGTTTAAGGGCAAGCCGCTGTTTAAAGCTGAGCTGCGGATCGTCTGGCTTGCTTTGCTGGCCGCTTTTACGAGTCAACCGTCGTTTAGGCATACAGCCCCGTTAGGCGAAGAGTCTTCTGCCCCATCCTAAATCAGGGGAGCGATCGCTTCTACTATGCCCAATTGGGCAGCTATGGCGTAAATTGAGTCGTTCTAAAGTCCACGTTAAACGTACTTAAGCGCCAAAATGAACCCTAGAACGATTGCCTCACTGCCCGATTGCCTAAGAACGATTGCCTAAGACTTCACAGGCTCCTTTGCCAAAAACTTCTCCAGTTCCGTCAGGGCATCAGCATCGACCTTAGTTTGCATCGGGCAAAACTTAGGGCCACACATCGAGCAAAACTCCGCCGTCTTATAAATGTCGGCTGGCAGAGTCTCGTCATGATATTCCTTCGCCCGTTCGGGGTCGAGAGACAGCTCAAACTGACGGTTCCAGTCGAAGTTATAGCGGGCAACAGAAAGTTCGTCGTCGCGATCGCGCGCCCCCGGACGATGGCGGGCAATGTCTGCCGCGTGAGCCGCAATTTTGTAGGCAATTAGCCCATTGCGCACGTCTTCTGCATCGGGCAAGCCCAGGTGCTCTTTCGGAGTGACATAGCAGAGCATCGCCGTGCCGTGCCATCCGGCGATCGCCGCCCCAATCGCCGAGGTAATGTGGTCATAGCCCGGTGCAATATCCGTCACCAGTGGCCCCAGCACATAAAAAGGCGCTTCCGAACACTCCTCCATCTGCTTCCGCACATTGAACTCGATTTGATCCATCGGCACATGGCCGGGGCCTTCCACCATCACCTGAATATCGTGCTCCCAAGCGCGGCGGGTGAGTTGACCTAGGGTTTTCAGCTCCGCTAACTGAGCTTCATCCGAGGCATCGTGGGTGCAGCCCGGACGCAGAGAATCGCCCAAGCTAAACGACACGTCATAGCGCTTGAAAACCTCGATAATGTCTTCAAGATGGGTGTAAAGCGGGTTCTGCTTGTGATGGTGCAGCATCCAGCGCGCCAAGATACCGCCGCCCCTGGAAACAATCCCCGTCAATCGACCTTTCACCAAGGGCAAATGCTCAATCAAAATTCCGGCGTGGATGGTCATATAGTCCACCCCTTGCTGGGCATGGGTTTCGATCACCTGCAAAAAGTCGTCAGCTGTTAGATCCTCGACATTGCCATGCACGCTCTCAAGCGCCTGATAGACCGGAACCGTCCCGATCGGCACAGGTGACGCCTGAATAATCGCCGTGCGAATCGCGTCAAGATTGCCCCCTCCGGTGGACAGATCCATCACCGTATCAGCGCCATATTTGACGGCGAGTTCGAGTTTCGCCACTTCTTCGTCTAGCCCAGACGAGTTAGGCGATGCGCCAATATTGGCGTTGACCTTACAGCGAGACGCAATGCCGATCGCCATCGGCTCCAAGTTCACATGGTTGATGTTGGCGGGAATGATCATGCGTCCCCGCGCTACTTCATCTCGAATCAACTCCACAGGCAGGTTTTCACGCTTGGCCACATAGGTCATTTCTTCCGTCACCACACCCCGACGGGCATAGTGCATCTGAGACACGTTGGCGTGTCCGCGTCGTTGAGCGACCCAGTCTGCTCGCATATTCAGTTCCTCGATTGTGTAGACAGCTTCCCTTCGCTGGTGCTAACCAGTCTCAGGTTCCAAGGGTGTAGTTCTCAGCCTGGTAGACTCAGGCACCCCTAGCTATTGGCATGTATCGTAGCACTGGTTGAGTGACCTGTGATGGATGTCGCAAAAGTTGATGAAGCGTAATAGTTTGAATCAGAGAGATTTAAGCTGCAAGAGAATCTGTTTTCGTATCTGCAAAAAATATTGAAGTAAAAGCATCAAGCTAGAATGCATGTAATGCTTTTCTAGTAATTACCTCAGCTCATGTCTATTGACCAACTGATGCAAGAAGCGTTGTCATTACCCAGCAATCTTAGGATTCAGCTAGTAGAAGAACTGATCGCTAGTCTTGAGATTGATGAAGATGAAACGATTCAGTCTGAATGGCTAGTAGAAGCCCAGAAACGTCGAGACGATATTCGCAATGGAATGGTGCAGCCGATTCCTGGGGAAGAAGCTCTGGCATAGGTTAGAGCACTTCTAAATGAATGAAATATGTTTTTCATCCTGAAGCGAGGAGTAATAGCGCAGTTCATTCAGTCGGGCTTTCTTTGCTTCTGGCAGACGACATTGGATAATCTCCCGCAGGTGTGATTCATCAGTATTCGCTACACTTTGGACGATTGACTCGGTCAAGACCTCCAACAACTGAACTACTGCCTCTAGTTTATTTTGAGGCAGTTGCTCAGGAGGAAATTGCTCAATTAGAGAGATGGCTTGTTGCCGGATATCGACAGGCGGCATTGATAGAGATCGGTAAGGATTAGTCCAATTTTACCCGTGCAGAAATTTGAGATAGACCTTTGAAATTGGGTAAATCTTGATCGACCCTCAGCAAGCTTGTCCGAGGGGTTTGTAAAGAGTTTATTAAATACATTCTTATGCTCCGGAATTCTCCAAATTCCTTATGTAAGGTAATTGCAGGAGGAATCAAAGCTTTTTCCTTTCCCAAGCCTGCCCCACTTGTATAGAAACTGTTGTATGGAAACTGTTGATGTTTTTTTCTCGTATTCCCATCGAGACGAGAAGCTGCGGGATAAACTGGCGTTACACCTAGCTATGCTGCAACGTCAGGACGTGATTAGGTCTTGGCACGATCGCAAAATCAGCGCGGGCACTGAATGGGCTCAGGAAATTGACGACAAGCTCAATTCTGCTGGCATTATTCTTTTGCTCGTCAGCGACCATTTTTTGGCCTCTGACTACTGTTATGATGTCGAGATGAAGCGGGCAATTGAGCGTCATGATGCTGGAGAGGCAATCGTGGTGCCGATCATCCTTAAGCCAGTGGACTGGAGCGGAGCTCCCTTTGGCAAACTCCAAGCGTTTCCGAAGGATGCCAAGCCGGTCACCAAATGGAGCAACCGCGATGAAGCGTTTCTCAACATCGCTCGGGGCATTCGAGAAGCCGCTCAGGCTCTCTTGACCCAGCTCCAAGAAAAACAGACCATTGCCACTTCATCTGTTGTATCGACTTCTACCATTGCACCCACTGCATCTACCTACACCAAATGGGAGGAACTCGGCGGACAGGTTCCCCTCGACTCCCTCTTCTATATCGAGCGTCCCCCCATCGAGAGCCACTGCTACGAAGCTATCCAAAAACCAGGGGCGTTGATTCGGGTAAAAGCCCCTCGGCAGATGGGCAAGTCTTCCCTAACTATTCGCATTCTCCAACACGCAGAGCGGCAGGGATATCGGTCTACCTGGCTATATCTGCCCTCAGCCGGGGAACAGAATTTGTCGAGCCTAGATAATTTCCTCAAGTGGCTGTGCGAACGGGTCACTCGCAAGCTGCGACTGCCCAGTAAAGTCGAAGAATACTGGAACGGCATGACTAGTAGCTCAGATAGATGCACCGACTACTTTGAGCTGTACCTACTGGAGGAGCTAAACGCCCCCTTTACTCTCTACCTGGATGAGGTGGATGAGATCTTTAAGTACCCCGCTATCGCCAGTGACTTTTTTGGACTGCTGCGGTCATGGCACGAAGAGTCAAAGATTAATCCCATTTGGCACAACCTGCGGCTGGTGATTACCCATTCCGAAGAGGTTTACATTCCCCTCAACATTAACCAGTCTCCCTTCAACGTGGGGATGTCTGTAGACCTGCCGCCCCTGACCCCGGTTCAACTGACAGACCTGGTACAGCGCCATGGACTGAGCTGGTCTGAGGTTGAGCTAAAAGATTTTACGGCAATGGTAGGGGGCCATCCCTTTCTGGCAAGAGTAGGGCTACAATACTTGGCTCGGGGCGAGTTGACTCTAGCGCAGTTTTTAGAGGTAGCCCCTACCCAGGCATGGAAATTTGCCAGCCATCTAAGTCGCCATCTAGGCAATCTTAAAGAGCGCCATTTGATAGATGCTATGCAGCAAGTAATTTACTCTACTCAACCGGTGCTACTACCTATCTGGGAAGCGTCCAAGCTCGACAATATGGGATTGGTAAGGTTTTCTGGCAACGATGTAGTGCCCCTCTGTGAGCTATACCGCCAGTATTTTAAGCAAGTGCTAAGGGGATAGTTATGATTGGAAGGCAAGCCATTCCTTATGACTACCAAATTGAGGGGGGCGCACTCCTAGTCGATGCACCGACTTACGTCAAGCGACAAGCCGATGATGCCCTCTACCAAGCATTGCTTGAGGGCAAGTTTTGCTACGTATTCAATGCCCGCCAGATGGGCAAGTCAAGCGTGAAGGTGCGAACCATGAAGCACCTTCAAGAGGTGGGAGTGACTTGTGCGGCAGTAGATTTACAGGGAATTGGTATCTCAGTTACTGAAGAGCAATGGTATGTCAGCATTATCAACCGCATTGCCCGTGGATTAGGTCTACGAAAAGATTTTAACTTAAATGCCTGGTGGATGGAGCGCCACTTGCTGTCAAACGTACAGCGGTTGTCGCTTTTTCTAGAGACTGTGCTTCTACCCGCCATACCCCAGCCTGTCGTAATTTTTATAGATGAGGTAGATCTCACCCTGAGCTTAACCTTTAACAGTGACGACTTTTTTGGAGCCCTGCGGGAGTGCTATAACCGCCGTGCCGATGAGCCAGAGTTTCGCCGTCTTACCTTTGCGCTGCTAGGGGTGGCGACTCCAGCCGACTTGATCCGGAACAACCAAATTACGCCGTTTAATATCGGGCAATCTATTGAACTAAGTAGCTAGGCGGAATTAAATATAAAACGTTCCAGCAGGTAATTTCCGGCTTTGCTTCGCGCCTCCATCCCCTCAATGACAGTCATGGCTAAGTCGTATTCGTTGTCGAACATTTGGCCTGC
>JBARXP010000167.1:0-6370 GCA_049647405.1 Elainellaceae cyanobacterium
CTCATCTGAGCAATCTCATCGGGATCAATCTGCACTAATGGCTCATCTAGCGAAAGCGCTAGATTGTCGCCCGAGCTGTCTACCGGATTAACCGCCTGTTGCGGAATTGATACGGTGTTGGAGAAGAAAGCGTAAAACAAGGCAGCGATCGCGACTGTGCCACCGACAGCATAAGGTCGTCGAGACCTACGTTCGAGGCGCTTGCATACGGCATCGGCTGTATCATTTGGAGCGGATGGAGCAGAGGGCATCGACATCGCCTGCATTTGTTGCCGCAATTGCAGCAGACGAGCATAGAGACACTGCATAGACTCATCAGTTCGCAACCAGCCATCTACCTGGCGACGCTCTTGGGGAGTGACCTCGCCATCTAGGTAAGCACTCAACAGCTCGAAGCGATCGCGCTTGAGGTTATCGAGAGATGCTGATGTGCAATCTTCTGTCTGAGACTGCCGATGAAAATCAAACTCTGAAAACATAGAGCCGTTGCATCCGTTAGATTTGGAAGTCATATTGCATTCCACTCAAGCACTTAAATTGAGCTAAGTCAAAATATAGATCATTGTGACAAACGCACTAGCACTGATTGATCATATCTAAAGCATTCTAAAAAGTCAGCTAGATTACACTAACTCTTTAAAGAGTGTGCGTTTTATCTGCTGTGACTTCAGGCCGAGAGGAAGTTTCAGCTTTTGCTAGAAGATGCAGCAGCATAATTCTAAGCTAGATATGTGCTAGATATGTTGCTACTTTTCCTCAAAAATTGAAAGGCAGGCTATAGACAGTGGCTAAAGACAGTGGCTAAAACGTTTCTTACCCTGATCTGTAACTGATCTTTTTGACGAACAGAAGCTCAAAAAGCTCCTGCTTTAGATGACTTTATCAGTGGGATAGCTGAACGGTGATATTCCTTCAGTTATAGTCTGCACGCGAGACACTCTGGCTTTAGACAGGAATACAGATCATTCCATATCTTTGACAAGAGTTTGATCGGCTGCGCTCTAGAGACTGAGCAACCATACCTCTCATCATCTGATGCTATGAGCCGTTGATGCTGCAATGATCAGCTCGGCAAGGTCTGGAGATGACGACTTACGCTTCGATGTAGCGCTCAAGCTGGCTCTGAAGACGCTGTCTAGCTCGTGCAATGCGCGATTTGACGGTTCCGAGAGAGACTCCGGTGATTTCAGAAATTTCTTCGTAGGCCAGTCCTTCTATCTCGCGCAACACAATCGTTGTCCGAAAGACTTCGGGCAAGTCGGCGATCGCCTCATGGAGCTGGTCATAAAATTCGCGCGTCAACAAATCTTGCGCTGGCCCTGGATCGGCGTCTGCGATATCCCAATCCATTTCGCCATCTTCAGCTTGACGAGGTGCATCGAGAGATAAAGGATGTTGAATCCGCTTGCGTTTGCGTAGTTCGTCGTAGAACAGATTGGTGGCAATGCGAGCGAGCCAACTGCGAAACTTAGCAGGTTCTTGCAATCGTCGAAGATTACGATAAACCCGAATCCAAACTTCTTGGGCTAGATCTGCGCGATCGCTCCAATCAGGCGCTAAGTGATACAGCACTTTTTCGAGATGAGACTGGTATCGCCGCACAAGCTCAGAAAAAGCTGCCTTTTCAGGTCGTAGGCCAATCTGACATCGTGCGATTAAATCATAGTTAGAAAGGTTTTCTGGAGATAGCTTCGTAATATCGTTCGAAGCAACCTGGGAGATTTGATTGAAAATAGAGATGTTGGGCGCTGCAAACGGCATGGTAAAACTCTACTAATAAAATTTGCAACAAATAATTCCGCACAGGCTACGGTTGTTGGAACTCGCAATAAGTTCCTTCAGTCGGAACAGGAGAGAGCCAAAATAATCTACTCGTCTTGGCTTGGGCTTGTGTTCTCTTGAGATGCCAATAATTTACCCTTTGCAACGACCCTCTACTAGGTCGAGATAGGACAGTTTTTCATGTCTAGCAGACTGGCACAACGGCTCTAAATTCGGGGCATAGAGCGATTGATCCAGTCTGATCTCCAATGATGACGCTTTCTGATCCAATGTGCTTACAAAAGTGATCCAAAAAATAAGATCTCAGTCGAGATTTTGGGCTTGCTTTTCTCTCGTTGAAAAACAGATATCGCTCTATAGCGATCCTAAATGATTTGTGAGAGGAGGGGCGGGCACTGCCCGCCCCTCCTCTCACAATCTATTTCACAATTCATGTGAGACTGCTCTATGCCCTAAGAACACGCGCATAAATTTGTTCAACGCTAGCCTACAGAAGCCACCGTTTTAGCGGAGTCGATCGGGTAGAAGGTGAAAAGAGACAAGCCTATCCTGCGCTCTTCTGACCCGCAATTCTCAGTATGGCAAAAGCCATGATGGGTCTTCGCCCCAACGATTAGCAGTCCCTCAGGACTTTGTTTTTTGCAGTCTGCACGTCAAGAGCGTCGTTGCACAACCCTATCGCTAGAACTCAAGGCAGGTCTGACGGCTCTGAGTCTACGGCATTAGGCCGACTGAGATCAAAATCAAAACGCTCATATTCTTCTTCGTACTCTTCTTCATGATGCTTGACGGGTTCAATGATGAAGGGTAAGGATGCTCCTTTCAAGCCTCGCTTTACGCGATCGGGCGTGTCATTGAGCAATACAAATAGAGCAAAGGTTTCATCTGTGCCTTCGCTAAAAATATGCTTGTGACGAGGAGGCATGAGCCACTCGTAGTCTTTATCAATCCGAATTTGAGTCTGTCGCCAGCGGCTGAGCAAATCTGAAAAATCTTCGTGGGGGTGATGGATAAACACGAAGATCTCAACCCCAGTCTTAATCTTCCACTCCGGATCGCACATGAGCACAACGATGTCGCATGGAAGCTGCACCACATCGCCAGCAGATAACCTGGGGCCGTGTAGAGAAGAGGGTGGCGTGTCTTCCCGCACTCGCACCAACGGCAGAGGAATGGTGATGAGGCTTTCGTCTGGGCGACGCATACTGGGCAGCATCTCCAAATAGGGGCGAAATCGCTTGAGGAGCGAGATCATGCCTTGGCGATCGCTGTAATTAGCCAGTAAGGTTTCATATTGCTTTTTCTGAGCGCCCATTGATCATGCCCAATGCTATACGGCCAGCAATACACAGCTAGATTGCAGATAATCATTAGAGACAGCGCTAAACAAACTCAGTCTGTTTAATATCGACTCAATGAAGAATATAAGCTAATCCAAAAGTGTTTCTCTTTCCGCATTTTAACGACAAACAAGTTCAACAGCAGCATCCTTCAGATTAGACTCTCCTAATCTGGCCCTCTGCTATAGCATCGTGCAAAATATCTAGAAGCATTGCTTCGATCCGAGAGAGAGGTTGATTGACCACGAGGGATCGGAGTTCTGCTTCCAAATGATAGGGCAATTGACGAGAAGCAAGTGCCTCGCGCATGCGTTGCTCCAAGCTACTGATGTGCAACGTTTGAGCAGTAGAAACAGATAGTTCTAATTTAGACATGGCAGATGTTTGTACTCAACAATGAGGACAGTGAGGTGCTACGGGAACCGCGTGTTGCACAGCTTCAAGAGAATTTTTAAAGAATGAAGATTTTCCAGGATGATTGGGGATGTTTTCCTCGCCCTTGCTTTAGTGCTGCGTGACAAAAGCGTACCGTTGGCAGACAAGGGGCAGTGCATATCCCCAGGCAGAGTATTTTTTGTCGTCAACAGATTTTTTTGGGCAACTTCACGTTAATTGATAGGAGTAAATATTTGGAACGGAACTTTTACGGAATTTGTTTCCGTAAGGGGCAGAGGGGGCTGGCCCCTTTTTGTGATTAAAAGTCCGTGAATATACGATAGCCAGAGATAAATTCCTGTAGTTCGGAGTAACGGATCATCAGAGCAGTGTTCGGATAGATGATACCCATTCTCGATTTTTGATTCTGAGTTCGAAAATTACAGATTCTGAGAAGATCAGGACTTACGCACAATTCGCCTAAGCCTGAATAAACTGGGCTTTATTTTTGACCCATTTGAACTTGCCATAAGGATGCGTAAATTCCACGTTTTTCCAGCAATTCTTCGTGGCGTCCTTGTTCGATCAGTTTGCCGTACTCCATGACGTAGATGCGATCGGCATTGCGAATCGTAGATAAGCGATGGGCGATCGCAATCGTGGTGCGGTTTTGCGTAATAAATTCTAGGGATCGCTGGATCGCGAACTCCGTTTCGTTGTCTACCGCTGAGGTTGCTTCATCCAGAATGAGAATCGGCGGATCTTTGAGCAGTGCCCGTGCGATCGCCAACCGCTGTCGTTGCCCGCCCGATAGCTTTTGGCCTCGTTCTCCAACGACGGTGTCATAGCCTTGAGGCAGACGCCCGATAAACTCATGGGCTTCTGCCAACTTAGCGGCATGGCGAATTTCAGCATCTGTAGCTCCCGGAGTGCCGTAGGTGATGTTTTCAGCCACTGTGCCATGAAAGAGAAAGACATCTTGACTGACGAGGCCGATGGCGCGACGCAGATCTTGCAAACGAATCTCTTGAATGTCGATGCCATCTAGCCTGATCGTGCCGGACTGAATTTCGTAGAGCCGCAGCAGGAGCTTGACTAGGGTGCTTTTGCCCGACCCCGTTGCGCCAACGATGCCAATCGTCTCTCCGGCGGGAATATCAAGCGTCAAATGCTCAACGACTGGGGTGCGATCGCGATAGGCAAAGGTAATGTCGTCTAGCCTTACGTTGCCTTTGACTGACGATACAGGCAGGGCTAGATGCCCCGGATGGGTCGCAATAGGAGTATTGAGCAGGTTCATCACCCGCGTCACTGAGGCCATTGCGCGCTGATATTGATCCAGAGTTTCTCCCAACCGAGTCAGGGGCCATAGCAATCGCTGGGTCAAAAACACCAGCACACTATACGTTCCGACCGATAAATCACCGGCTGCCGCTGCCATGCCGCCGTAGAGCAGCGTTGCGCTAAATCCGACCAAAATGACAATGCGAATCAGCGGAACGAAGGCTGCGCTGAGGGCGATCGCCCGTCGGTTGCTCTGACGGTAAGCATTACTTTCAATGGCCACTCGATCAATCTCAAACGCTTCTGTAGTAAAGCTTTTGATTGTAGTGATGCCGCTTAGGTTATTGGACAATCGTCCATTTAAGTTGCTCACATTCTCGCGCACCTCAGCGTAGCGAGGAGCCAGCTTTTTCTGAAAGGCGATGGAACCCCAGAGGATGAATGGCATGGGCAACATCGACATCCAGGCCACACTCGGAGCCAAGATGAAAAAGGCTCCTCCGATGATGATGACCGTCGTCGTCACCTGAAGAATTTCATTGGCTCCGACATCTAAGAACCGTTCCAGCTGGTTGATGTCGTCGCTGAGGATGGACATCAGCCCACCCGTGCTGCGGGACTCGAAATAATCCATCTCCAGGTCTTGGAGATGCCCATAGGTGTCGAGCCGGAGGTCATGCTGAATGGTCTGGGCTAGGTTGCGCCACAGCCGAGCATAGGCATATTCAAAAAGAGATTCTAAACACCAGATTACGAAGGAGAGGATCGTCAAAACGACGAGCTGACTCAGGGTATCGCGAATGCCAAAGGAGGCAATAAACGAATCTTCTTGCTGTACGACGACATCCACGGCCATGCCGATGAGAGCCGGAGGAGCCAAGTCAAAGACTTTGTTGAGCACAGAGCAAGTAGACGCTAGCCAAATTTGCTTGCGATAGTGGCGTCCATAGCGCAACAGCCGCTTCAGGGGTGGTTTGGGGCTAGAAAGACGGCGACGTTCATCGTCAAGAGTAGACGCGTGCGATCGCTCTTGGCTTGTCGTTCCCATGATTTTGGCTTCGTTAGAGTGCTTTGAACGGGGTCGGAAGGTCAGGCTTGGAAGGGCTATGCTTCCATCAAAAGTGAGAAGGGCGATCGCCAGAATACTCTCTAGCGTCGCCCTCCGATAGCCCCGTCGGGGTGAATTTGGCTTTGATTTTGACGGGTGGTTTGAGCTGTTTGCGATCAGATCTGGGGGGCCAGAAACTAGAAGGTCAAAACGCCGTAGCCGTCATAGTCGTAGCCTTTATCGTCATAGCCGCTATAGTCATAACTTTCATAGTCATAACCGTCATAAGATTAGCGCTTTGACCCAATCAGGTGATCAATCACGGCATGAACAGCACTGCGGCTGAGTTTTTCTTCGCCGTGAGTCAAAACATCTAGCGTGGCATGGGCCAAGGCCAATGGAATTTGGCAAAAGTCGCGAGCTGGGCCTTTCGGCAGTGACTGCGTGTAAGCATCGGCCAGCGCCAAATTTCGTTTAGCGTAGGTGCGAATGTCGTCTGCAGTCCAGCCATCGGGGAAAAAGCTAACGCCTCGCTTCAGAT
>JBARXP010000168.1:0-4327 GCA_049647405.1 Elainellaceae cyanobacterium
GGCTTCCCGCAACTCGCTTAGGGTACGCGCTTCCTCCTCGGTTAAACTGATGCGCAATGGGGCGGGCATAGGACTTATCTCGGGCTACCTCACTATCTTACATTTAATTCAAACTGCCTACTTAACAGGGTTTCAGATAGAAGAAGCTGAGCCTCTGCTGCCGGGGCTGGTAGACAAATCTACTAACCCCCAGGTGCTGTTGCAGGCAGTGCTGGACTGGACTGGAGGACAACCGTTTTTGACCCAGAAGTTATGTAAGCTGATTGCAACAGCAAATTCTTGCCCCCAAAGTAGTCAAGAGGCTCAGTGGGTAGAACAGATTGTCAACACCAAAATTCTTGAAAACTGGGAAGCTCGAGACACGCCCCAACACCTAGTTACCATTAAAGATCGGTTAATACAGAGCGACGAACAACAAAAGGGGAAGCTTTTAGGGCTGTATCAGCATTTATTAAAGAAAGGAGAGCTTGCTGCAAATAACAGTGTTGAGCAAATGATTTTACGGCTTACCGGCATTGTAGTTAAACGTAACAGTTATCTTAAAGTTTATAATCCTATTTATGCTTTAGTATTCAACATTGAATGGATTAACCAAGAACTAGCTAAATTACGTCCTGTTTTTTATGCGGAAGCATTAAAGGCATGGGAAGACTCATCTCAACAAGATGAATCACGCTTATTAACTGGTAAAGCTTTACAAGAAGTTGAAATTTGGGCAGGTGACAAGGGGTTAAGTACGCAGGACAATGAATTCTTAAAAGCTAGTCGAGAGTATGAAACAAGAATAGAAAGAGAGGCAAAAAAAACCTTAACTGAAGCAAACAATCAAGCAAAGAGAATAATCCGAGTAGGAATTTCCATGCTCATTTTTTGTCGTTTTTGTCAATGGGCATAATGGGAATAGCAGGTTCTCTAGCTCTTCGAGCTGAAAAAAGCCGAAAGCAAGCTTTAGTCAGCGAAATTAACGCAAATAGCTCTTCGTCAGAGGTACTTTTCTCTACAGATAAAACTCTCGAAGCTCTAATAGTGGCAGTTAAGGCTGGTCAAAAGATAGAGCAGGAAAAGCCTTCTGGATTTGACCAAAATCTTTCAAGTAAAGTGATATCTGCTGTTCAGAAATCGGTCTCCTTTGCTAAGGAGTTTAATCGTTTAGAGGGGCATCAAGACCCAGTTGAAAGTGTCAGTTTTAGTCCTGACAATAAGATGATTGCAACTGCAAGTTGGGACAAAACAATTAAAATTTGGGAAAGAAACGGTAGGCTAATTAGAACTATAAGTGGACACACAGACGGGGTTCGTAGTATCAGTTTCAGCCCGAATGCTAATCTATTAGCCTCTGCTAGTTTTGACAAGACCATCAAGTTATGGAATTTAGATGGCACATTAGTAAGTACACTGACAGGACATAGCGACCGAGTTCGCCGTGTGAAATTTAGCCCTAATGGTAAATTCATCGCTTCTGCCAGCATAGATAAAACAGTAAAAATCTGGAAACCGGATGGCAGGTTAGTACAAAGTCTAGATCAAGGCACTGTTACAGTTGATGTTGATTTTAGCCCTGACAATCAAATTTTAGCTGCTGCAAATATAGATGGAACAGTGAAGCTTTGGAGGGTAGATGGAACTTTTCTTACAACCTTAGAAGGTCACAAAGATGAAGTCAGAAGCATTAGTTTTAGTCCTGATGGAAAGACATTGGCTACAGCTAGCTTAGATAAAACTGTCAAGCTTTGGAAGATAGATGGAACTGAACTTAAGACTTTTAGTGGTCATAAAGATGCAGTTTGGACTGTAGCATTTAGCCCTGATGGACAAATGATTGCTTCTGGTAGTGGAGATTTCACTGTTAAGCTCTGGAAGATAGATGGCACTTCTATTTCTACCCTCAAGGGTCACACAGCTGAGATTAGAGAAGTAAGTTTTAGTCCTGACGGGAAAACGCTAGCCTCAGCTAGCTTTGATAAAACAGTAAAGCTTTGGAAACTTGATAACAACCTTCTTCAAGTATTCAGCGGACATACTGATACAGTGAGAAGTATTAGCTTTAGTCCTGATGATCAAATTATAGCCTCTGGGGGAGCTGACAGGATTATTCGGCTTTGGGGGCGTGACGGAAGAAAGATCCGAAATATTTCAGGGCATGATGGTCGAATTAACGATGTTAAGTTTAGTTCTGATGGTCAGACCTTGGCATCTGCAAGTTCTGATAAAACAGTTAAACTTTGGAATCTGGATGGAACACTGCTTAAAACTCTTATAGGACATAACGAAGGAGTTTATAGTGTTAGTCTTTCACCTGATAATAAGACCATCGCGACAGCTAGTATAGATACGACAGTAAGGCTTTGGAGCATGGATGGACGCTTAATAAAGACTTTACCGGCCCATAACTCAGCTGTTTACAACGTGGATTTTTCTAACGACGGGCAAATTATTGCATCAGCTAGTGCGGATAATACAGTAAAGCTTTGGAAAGCTGATGGTACTTATTTGACTACTTTGAAAGGGCATACTGGTGAGGTTTGGGATATAAGCTTCAGTCCTAATGACAACATTATTGCTTCAGGTAGTAGAGATGGAACAATAAAATTGTGGAGTCGTGATGGAGCCTTGATAAATACTTTGTTAATCACAGAAAATTTGTCAGGAATTCACAGTGTCAGCTTTTCTCCCAATGGAGAGCTTATAGCTGCTGGTGGGGCTAATAACCACATAGCACTTTGGAGAACAGATGGAACACCTTTGACTACTCTTCAGGGTCATAATTCAAGTATTTGGAGCATTAATTTCACCTCTGATAGTAAAACTTTGGCTTCTGCCGGAGCAGATCAGGGAGTAATTCTTTGGAATTTGAACAACGTAGGAAATCTGAATTTTCTAATCAACCAAAGCTGTAATTGGTTACATGACTACCTGAACTACAATTCTGAAGCACAAAGAAACTATGATGATGTACGAAAGTTTTGTACTGAAATTTTGCCAGAATAGACTCCTAAGTCAATAGACATGTTGTGCAATAGATTTGGAGTTTAGACTAAGGCAAAATTCCCCTCGGCAGTCAGAGGGAGGAACGATTGACTCGTTCAGAACAATGAGCCAGCTAAGCGACGGTTTTTGACGTCTTTTTAGGCCGACTGGCTCGTTTTCTGACGGTGGGATAGCGAGGTTTGCGGTTCCGTTTTCGGCCTTGAGGCCACCCCGGAGATTTACCTCGAGGTTTGGGGGCAGAGGCCGGAGAACCCAACCGGGCAAAAAGTGGGGCGATGGAATCAGCGACCCGTCCAGGCGTCAGCTTCGGCAGCTTTTTCTGCCACGGCAATGGGGTATCCTGCACGAGGTCTCGGGCGAGCCAGAGTTGCCAGGTGGCCAAGGGCATCAGATCGCTCCAGCGCTCAGCGGCTTTCGGGTCGCCCAGTTTAGGGAGAGTCCAGTGTAGGCGCTGCTTTAAGAATCGGTACCAATGCTCGAGGGCAAAACGGCGCAGGTAGTGCTGCCACAGGCGATTGAGATCGGGGAGGCCGTCACCAAGCCAGACGAGCCACAACGGACGAGTGGGCCGAGGCTGTCCGGTTCCATCGAGACGTTGCACCTGGAGCAGGGTCATCGGATGCGAGGCGGAGTGGCGAAAATGCATCTGATGCCAACCGCGCACTCGCACGGAGCCCAGTTTGGGATGCACGACGTTCAAGGCTTCGTCCTCGGTGCGCCAGGTGGTGGAGGTATTGAGTTTGAAACATTCACCATGCACGCGAGGTCGGCCTCGCCCCGAATAGGGCGGCGGCGCGCCTCAGAGATTGCGGTTAGACCGTAGGCGCATCAGCTTGTCCGCTCTGATGTCGGCTGTTTTCAGCACAAAGCTGGCACAGCCATATTCGCTATCCCATAGGCTCAAGGGTCGATGGGGCAAGTGCTTGCAGACCTGTCTCAGTTGAAAGGCGGCTTGGCTCATCGGGCTCTCCCAACTGGTGATGCGCTCATGGCGTAGGGGGAGCGCCCAACTGCCTTCGGCTTCAGGGATCCAGGCCAGGGTGCTATAGCCTTGGCCGAGACTCACCGAACCCCGACTCCTGTTACTGTTGGCCTGATACTCATGGGTTCGCTCCCGTAACCGCTTCGCTTCAGGGCGAGGCCATCCCGTATGGTCTCCCGCGAGCACAATTGGGCCATCCCTAGGGAGTTGCTCCAGGTACAGTCCCATCAGCCGTTGCCTCTGCGGGCGACTGTCTTGCAGCGCCTCATACGCACTCGACCACTGCCGTCGAAACAGCGGGGACTGTGATAATTCTGCAAAGCTAGACACCTGCCGGGTCGTCAGCACCGCATCGAC
>JBARXP010000169.1:0-10770 GCA_049647405.1 Elainellaceae cyanobacterium
GGGTCGGTCAGCTCTGAGAAGCTGTTTGCCGTTTCGCGACCGACGATGAACAGTTCAAACCTTTCTACTAGACCCGGTTTGCTGCGGTGAGGTTTCGCCAGGGGCGAAATTTCTACCGGATAGTCCATCACAAAGGTCGGTTGAATCAACGATTCTTCAACTTTTTGCTCAAAGGCTTCGTTCAGCAATTTGCCCAAGGTCTGACATTCTTCAGGAACCTCAATGCCTGCTTTTTCTGCGGCGGCCTTGCCGTCTTCAAACGATGAAAACGTGGTGAAATCGACTCCTGTGGCCTTTTCAACGGCATCATGCATGGTGATGCGAGTCCAGGGAGGGGTTAAATCGATCGTCTTGTCTTGATAGGTGATTGTTGTCGTGCCCAAGACCTGCTCAGCGACGTAAGCAACCAATGACTCGGTGAGCGCCATCATGTCGCTGTAGTCTACATAGGCTTGGTAGAGTTCCAGGGTTGTGAACTCAGGGTTATGGCGCGTCGAGATGCCCTCGTTGCGGAAAATGCGCCCCATTTCAAACACGCGCTCAAAACCGCCGACAATGAGCCGCTTGAGATGCAGCTCTGTGGCGATGCGGAGATACAGCTCCATCTCCAGTGTGTTGTGATAGGTGATAAACGGTCGGGCATCGGCTCCGCCTGCTTCGCCCAAAAGAACGGGGGTTTCAATTTCGATGAAGCCCTGCTGGTCAAGATAGCGACGAATGGCAGCGGTAATCAGTGCCCGTCTGCGAAACGTTTGGCGCACCTCTGGGTTCACAATCAGGTCGATGTAGCGCTGTCGATAGCGCTTTTCCACATCGGTCAACCCGTGCCACTTGTCGGGCAGGGGCAGAAGCGATTTGGTGAGAATGGCATATTCGCTGACAGCGACCGAAAGTTCGCCCTTGTCGGTGCGCTTAATGCTGCCTTTCACACCCAAAAAATCTCCCGTATCTGTGAGCTGCTTCAGGTGCGAAAAGGCTTCTGCGTCGATTTCAGCCATCGACTGCTGGATTTTTTTCTTGTCTAGATAGAGCTGAATCGTGCCTGACTCGTCTTGCAGGGTAAAGAAGGCCAGTTTGCCAAAGACCCGACGGGCTAAGATGCGTCCGGCGATCGCCACCTCCACCTCCACTTCTTCGCCTGCCTCCAGATCAGCATATTTCGCCTGAAGCTCAGCCGAAGAGTGGGTCACGTCCCATTTGTAAGCGTAGGGATTCAGTCCCAGTTCTTGGAGCTTTTGGACTTTTTCGAGGCGCGTAGAGCGCAGGTCGTCAGAGGCCATGAGGGTTGGGGTGTCAATGCAGAATAGTGTCGTTCAATATGGTTTTGATGGCAAATCATTCGACTAATCTTGCTGGTTGGCAAATTGATAGGCACCAATCGCAGAAAGGGCGATCGCCACCACCAGCAAAATCGGAATGCTATACCAGGGAAACTGACTCAGGGGCAAATAAACGGCAGCCCGCAGTCCTGTGCTGACATAGGTAAGCGGGAGACAGTATACCAAAACTTTGAGAATGGTCGGCAGGGTTTGGGGGTCGAAAAAGGTCGCCCCTAAAAACGACATCGGCACGATCAAGAAGTTATTCAGCAGCCCGACGCCTTCCAGAGATTTGACATTGAGCCCAACAATCACGCCCAAACCTGCAAACACTGCACAGTTCAGCACAAGGATGAGCAAAAAGAGAGGACTCAGAAACGTCCACTGGCCTGTCACAATCAGCGCAATCACAATCACAGAGGCCGAAGTCATCAACCCCCGCACGACTCCGGCCATCATTTTGCCGAAAAAGAGCGCCAGAGGATGAACAGGCAGCAGCAAGACTTCCTCAAAGGTTTTGGAATAGAGCCGTTCGCCACAGATCGAGAAGGTCGTGCCGCCAAAGCTAATGGTCATCGACGACAGCGCTACCATTCCCGGCAAAATAAATTGCAGATAATTGGCCCCAGCCGGAGGCTCAATAGCTTGGTCGATCGCGCTACCGAGGCCCAGCCCAAAGGCGAGGATGTAAATCAGGGGCGACACTAAACCTGATGCGGCTACTTGCAGAATGCGGACGCGCAAGTCAAGCCAGTCTCCCCAAAAAACGGTCAGGCTGTCTGCAAAAATGCTGCGGACGATGGATGTTTTGAAGCGCTTGCCAAATTGAATGGAGGGTTGAACCGTCACGGATCTGAATCCCTAGTTAGGTGAACACTGCCTACCATTTTGGCATTTCTTTGGATTTATGTTGAGAAAGATTGCAGAGAGTTGACGCATTCCCTGCTGCCAAACGGGTCAGATCAATGTGCTAGTATTGCCCGATGTCGAACAGCAAGTTCAGCCTTTAGACTGGAAGCGTAACATTGATGAGTTTATAAGAGACTCTACTACACTGCACCGTTATGAAGCGTAGACCTAAATCTCTGCCCCGCCGTTCGTCTAACTACGACGATCGTTATGGTAACGACCGCTATGACGACGATCGCTACGATGATGCTCCTCGCAATAGCGGAGGAGGTTCCTCTGGTGGTTCAAAATCGTCGGGCCGTTCCCTACTGAGTTCCGCAACCCTAGCGATTCTAGGAGCTGTGTTAATTGTGGGGATTGGCTTAGGAGCCTTTTTCGGATCTTCAGCCAATTTCTCTGATGAAAGCGTCGCGTCACGAGTCGTGATTGAAGAAAGCGTCGCCAACCCTGAGATGTGTGCGCAGTATGGAGCAGGGGCGATCGCCGTTGATTTGCGAGCCTTCGTCACTCTCAGCCCGTTTAAGGTCTTTATTTCACAGCCACTGATGCAGCCCGGATGCGTTTTGCGCAGCAACAACTGGGCGGTGTTGGAATCTCGTGGTTTGCTTGATTCTCAACAAGCACGCGAATGCAAAAACCGCATGAACACCTTCGGCTTCATTGGCGACATTGACGAGTCTAGCTCTGATCCCAAGATTGATTGCGTCTACGAAAACGACAGCGCCCGCAATCTCTTCTTGAAGACCGGAGCAGGCAATCGCACTCAGCCAGAAAGCAATCGATTCTAGAATCAGGTTCTCATTAGCAGTAGAAGCATCGGATTATCGATAATCCGATGCTTCTACCTGAGTAGGTGGTCAAAACTAAACGTAGTAGATGTAGGTTGTGGTTGAGAAACGAAACCCAACGCCTGCATGGGTTACGCTTCGCCAACCCATCCTACGCAAGCAGTAAATATTTAAGGCGACCTATCTATCCGCAACATTCACAGCTCTGACATTGCTAAAAGGGGGCATGTTTGCTGCCACTGTTTAACGTGAGCGCTTGAAATTGAATTGAGATTTTGTAGAGCTGCCCGCTGAGTTAAGCCGCGATCGCCCGATCAAATCGGGTCGGGCAAAATATCGGGTAGAGCGCTGCTGAGCCAAGGCTCGCTGGCAGACATCACAGCATTTGAGGCTGTTAGAGAAGGATGAGATGAGCTGAAGGAAGCCGATCCTCTTGCTGACGATTGTTGCAACAGGTTTATCGTTTCACCCTGTTCAGGATCATCAAAGAGCCCATCGACCATCGCCACAATCGTATCTCTGGGAGTGGAGTTGGCGATCGCAGAATTCATAGAACTAGAAGGCAGCAAACGGGGTTGTGAACCGACGTTAGCAGCCTCTGTTGACGAAAAATTGTCTCCGACATTGACATCTGTAGCATCGAGCAAGACTCCATTGCTATCTCCCGTCAGGTCATCTTGAGCCGGAACTGACGTGCCTTCAGACGTAGCCATAGAACTGATCGATCCATTAATTTGAACATCATCGATGAGTAGCCCTGAATCTTGAGCCGCAGACCCCACATCGACCACACCCACGCTAATCGCCAAGGTGTCATCGGCATCAAACGTGTAGCTAAATGTTTCATAGCCTGTGCTGTTGTCAAAGGCTCCACCATCGGTTGTGCCCGCATCTGAAGCATCGGCTAGCTTGATGACCTGATCGCCGATCGCCACAAACCCAAAATCTTTCGACGAGGGCACAGGCAATTCATCGCTGAGAAAATTCCAGTCAAACGTCAGCGTATCTCCAGCTTCTACCGCTACATCAACCAGTTGGATGGCCGAGCCTTCTATGACATTGCCGCGACCCAAGCGTCCGAGACTGTTCGTTGGAAGGGCGATCGCCAATTCCAGAGCTTGCCCGCTTAAGGAACCTGTTTGACTGGTGACCAGTCCCTGATAGTCGCCCTCAGATGGATCAATACCAAAGCTAGAATCCGTCGCAGCGCTATCGCCAAAGGTATTCCATCCGTCTAACGTTCCAGTCTCAAAGTTCCAACTCTGAGGAGTAGGATCAGGGTCTGGACTAGGATCAGGATCTGGGTCAGGACTAGGATCAGGGTCTGGATCAGGACTAGGACTACTGCCATCAACCAGGGCATTATAGGCATTGAGTCGCCCCCCTGATGCGGTAAGTCCATCCAAGGCATCCAGTGGATCGACACTATCCAAAATCTTTTGCTTAATCTCACTAGCAGTTAAGTCAGGATTTTGTGCCAAAAGAAGGGCCGCAACTCCTGCCACATGGGGAGAGGCCATCGAAGTGCCATTAAAACTCGCGTATCCTCCACCAGGAATAGTGCTGTAGATGTCTGACCCTGGTGCGGCTAGATCAACAGACGTGCTTCCTACATTTGAGAACCAGGAAAGCTCGTCGTTTGCATCGGTCGAGGCAACACTAATAACGTTGTCGAAGTCATAGTTGGCCGGGTAGCTAGGAAAAATATTGTTGTTGCTGCTGCTATTGCCTGCTGCGGTGACAAATAACTGTCCGGCATC
This sequence comes from Elainellaceae cyanobacterium, assembly GCA_049647405.1. Classification (GTDB taxonomy): domain Bacteria; phylum Cyanobacteriota; class Cyanobacteriia; order CAKZMO01; family CAKZMO01; genus CAKZMO01. The sequence continues at coordinate 4,777 of JBARXP010000169.1, forward strand.
ATTGGCAGCGGCGATCGCATCTTCCAACGCGGCAGAATAAAAGCTACCTCCCCAACTGTTATTGGAAATGTCGGCTCCCATCAAAATGGCATATTCAATCGCCTGAATCGCGTCAAACGTCTCGCCGAAACCGCTAGCATCCAAAAATTTCAGCGCCATAATCTTGGCATTGGGAGCAACGCCAACCACACCGATGTCATTGTCACCCACTGCGGCAATGGTTCCTGCTACGTGAGTGCCATGCCCGTCATCATCAAACGGATCGCTGTCGTCGTTTGCGAAGTCATACCCGTAGTAGTCGTCTACAAATCCATTGCCATCGTCATCGATGCCATTATTAGGCGTTTCGCCCGTGTTGACCCACATATTTTGAGCCAAATCAGGGTGAGTGTAGTCTACGCCCGAGTCGATGACAGCGACGACGACATCTTGCCCCGTTGAGATGTCCCAAGCTTCAGTAGCATCGATATCGGCATCGACTGTGCCGCCCGTTTGCCCTTGGTTGTCAAGGCCCCAAAGTTCTGAAAAATCAGGATCGGCGGTGAAATCGGTGGTTGTAGAGGTGGTTGCAGAGGTGGTTGTAGAGACTGCTGTTGCCACTGAGAGCGTGCTGTTAGCTTGGATGTACTCTACCGATTCGAGGCCAATGGCTGTGCCTGAGGCTTTGATCTGATTCAAGCTGTCTACAGACATCTCATTCGGCAATTCCCAAAGCTCAAATCCGAGCATTTGAGTGGTTTCCAGAGTTTGAATTCCAAGACTTTGCTTCAGGGTGCTCAGCTCAACAGACGCTCCATTTTTGTCGAGCTTGACGATCACCTGTTGAGGTGAAGATGCAGGGGAATCGTCTCCGGTGGATTCCACTAGGTTGCTCAAATCGAGCTGCATTGACGTTGAAGAAGATGTGGGGGCACTCATAATTTCTGCGGGGGTTTTTTAAAGAGTCAAAAGTGGCAAATTGCTTGAGGGATAAGCATTTTGAGCTAAATTCCTCTTAGGTTGCATCCAGGATATCAATGAAGAGGGTTGGCGATCGCCACACAGTCATGGGGTGTTTCGTAGGTAATTTCGGCCACCCTGTAGGTAAAGCCATGGGAGATGAGCGTGAAGCAACAATTCCTGCCGTTGCTTCCTCCCGCTGGATACCAATCACTGGACACCAATCACTGGATACAAAAACTCCTCAATCCAGTGCTAATTAGAACCGGACTGAGGAGTTTGGGAGCAATTAGATGTGCAATTGAGCGACTCTCCTTGATAGTGTTCCGAACGTGGCGCATCAGAACTTACTGAACGAGGCCGTGCCTCAAAACCTATACGTAGTTCACATCCAAGGTGAGATAGAAATTGGTCGTATCTTCCAGCACCCCGACGTAATCTCCATTTTTCTTGATGATGGTGTCATTGCTAGATGTACCCGTTATATCTAAAGTCTGGTCGAGGGTGTAGTCACTGGAGGAGCCTTTGAGCTGCACTTTATCTCCTTCACCCCAGTAGAAGTCATTGATGATGGCATACCCAAGCCCTTCGTAGTAGACACTGTAAGAGCTTCCCAAGATAAAGGTATCGCCACCATCGCCACCATACATCTGGTCATACTCACTGGTGGTGAAGCCGTATCCGCTAAGCTCATCATCTCCAGCATTACCTGAAACGATGTCAGTGCCACTACCGCCAGTCAGGTAGTCATCGCCGCTCCCTCCATACATGGAGTCATTATCAGCTCCGCCATACATAAAGTCGTGGCCTGCTTCGCCATACATGGTGTCTTCGCCATAACCTCCATAGAGGTCATCGTTACCATAGCCGCCGTAGAGGTCATCATCGCCAGAACTACCGCTGAGATAGTCGTCATCATCTCCGCCATAGAGATTATCACTGCCTAAGCCACCGTAGAGTGAGTCATGTCCGGCATAGCCATAGATGGTGTCGTTGCCATCGTTGCCCGAGAGAATGTTGTTGTTGCTATTGCCCCAGATGGTGTTGTCAAGGCTGTTGCCGTAGCCGTAGTATGCACTAGAACCCGCGACCCACAGGTTATTGAGAGCCGTGCCGAGAGTGTAGCTCGTGACGTATGAATAGACTTGGTCGGCGGTTCCTTGGCCTAGGGTTTCAACTACGGTGTCGTTGATGTTATCGACAAGATAAGTGTCATTGCCATAGCCGCCACTCATGTAATCGGCTCCGCTGCCTCCATCGTGGTAGTCGTTTCCATCTCCACCGTAGAGATAGTCGCTGCCCGAGCCACCATAGAGTGAGTCATTTCCGGCATAGCCATAGATGGTGTCGTTGCCGCCGTAGCCCGAGAGAATGTTGTTGTTGCTATTGCCCCAAATGGTGTTGTCAAGGCTGTTGCCGTAGCCGTAGTATGCACCAGAACCCGCGACCCACAGGTTATTAAGAGCCGTGCCGAGAGTGTAGCTCGTGACGTATGAATAGACTTGGTCAGCAGATCCTTGGCCTAGGGTTTCAACGACGGTGTCGTTAATGTTGTCAACGACATAGGTGTCGTTGCCATATCCACCGCTCATGTAGTCAGCTCCGGTGCCTCCGTCAATGTAGTCGTTGCCAGAGTAGCCGTAGATATAATCGTTGCCGCCGTAGCCGTAGATGCTGTCGTTGCCGAATGTGCCGTAGAGGAAATTGCTGAAGTTGTTTCCGGTGATATAAGCCATGATTTTGCTCCTTTAGTGAATCGGTTGAGTTGAGTTGAAGAAATTCAAACTTGTAGCGCGGTGAATCGTATCAATGTCAGTCGAAAATAAGTGAATCGTGATGTGATAAATCGCTTGGGAAACAAGTGTTTTGCGGCTTGTCTCTTTGCCTGTTGAATACAGAATATCGGTGAAGGGGGGTGGCGATCGCCACATAGGCATAGGGCATTTTGTGGGTGATATGGGTCACACCATGGGTAAAACTGTGGTGAATTCTGCATAAAGCCCACATCAGGCCAAAAAGATAGCCGCTGCAAACGCTGCAACGGCTATCTTTGTAGGGGTTAATTGCAATGAACGCCCATTTCAATGAGCCATAAATCATCCTGCATCAACCATGACGCTCACAAAAGCACAGCTCTGAAGTGATGGCTGGCGAGCCGGGAGATTATGCGTTGATGTTTGAGTTAGCCGACGAGAGAAAGTTCAAAAGAGCTTCAGCATCATAAAGGTCGCCAATGATCCGTTTCACAGGTAGCGGCCATGCCTTCACCAGCGTGGGCGTCGCACTAATCTGATCTGCTTCTGCTTGTTCCGGATTTTTGGAAATATCGACTACTTTGAGCGTGTAAGGTTCTCGGAGCGATCGCTCAAGAATCGTGTGGAGCCGCTTGAGCAGCATCTCAGTGGCCGATCCTTTACCTGAAATAAAAAGCCGCAGCACATACCCCTGGGGCTCTGCCGTCTTTTTCAGAAACGACCCCATTGAAGGTTCTATATTGACATGAGCTGATGCTGTGAGACGCGACCTATCAGCCTGAATAATTAGATCGTGATGCTTCCAGAGCTGAGGAAATTGTGGTCGAAACTGATGAACTACCATAGGAGCACAGACATCCGGCAAGGTTTTGTGTGGCCTCCAGCGGATGTGCTCTAATCCAAAGACAGCATTGAGCAGTGCCTGATGCTGCATCACAAATGGACTAGCTTCTGCCGCCAAGCAAACCTTCTGGGTTGTGGCATCAACCCAGCGATCCACCGTGGCGGTATAACAGGGCACGAGAAAGTGAGGCGGTTCTGCCAGCCCCAAAACCTCCTGAATAATCGCACATAACTGTAGATGCCAACGATCCCGCTTGGTCGGATCGATGCAGTAAACCAGATCGCCCCCAGGCGTGAATAACGCAATACCTCGAAATAGCGCAACGGATGAGGACAAATTCTGCTTCACTGCTTCACCAAATTTATATCCGCCCCCGTAGAGTCATTGCCATTTCATTCGGCCTAGGCGACATCTCTAACGCGATTTCTTCCGTAATCCGTCCTGCTTCATAGAGGCTGTAAAGCGACTGATTCATCGTACACATCCCATCAAACGTACATTTTGGAATCAGTTCTTGAACAGAGTCTAAATCGCCACGAATGATGTAGTCCTTAATGGCGTCAGTATTGATCAAAATGTCGTGGAATGCTGCCCGTTTGCCGTCAGTCGTGCGGCACAGCCCTTGAGCCACAACAGCGACTAGAGATTCAGCAAGGGAGACACGCATAGGTGCCTGCTGGTCGGGTTCGTAGAGGCTGAGAACACGCTCTACCGTCTTCACTGCACTATTCGTGTGCAAGGTTCCCATGACTAGGTGACCCGTTTGAGCTGCCTTCAGAGCCGTATTGACCGTTTCTTTGTCGCGCATCTCACCCACGAGAATGATATCTGGGTCTTCCCGCAGAGACGCTTTCAGCGCATTGTCAAACAACAGAGTATGTTGCCCCACTTCTCTCTGTCGAATGAGCGCTCGACGACTCTTATGAACAAATTCAATCGGGTCTTCAATGGTGACAATGTGTCGCGGCATTTCGCGGTTGATGTAATCAATCATCGCCGCCAGCGTCGTAGATTTACCAGAACCTGTCGGCCCTGTAATCAGAACTAGTCCCTTATGGTAGTGACAAATATCTTTGAAAACCGTGGGCAGGTTGAGCTGCTCAAGCGTCAATATTTTCTTAGGAATCAGACGCAGCACCATGGCTGGCCCCAAGAGCGAATCGAAAATATTGATCCGGACGCGAGCAAAGTCATAGTCAGCAGCACCGTCAAAGTCAAGGCTCTCTTTAAACCGCTGAATCTCGGCATCACCCAAAATCTCGTGGAGCCAGCTAAAAAGGGTGGCTTCGTCTGTAACGGGATACTCCGTGGGCACGATATCGCCCCGATCTCGAAACCGAGGAACCTCTCCGATGCCTAAATGAAGGTCGGAGAATCCTTTATCGAAGGCTTCTTTAACGATTTGCTCTAGGCTAGGGGCACCCGGAGTCCGCTTGTGACGACTGGTGGTGCTGCGAGAGGCCGGAGCAGCGGGAAATTTGCCGATTGGCGGGGGTGTCGGCATCGGAGGCGGCTTGACTGCGCCAGATGCAGGTCGTTGAGGAGGAACTCCCGTGGTTCGCACCATTGTTTCAGGAGAACTGGGTATCGTTTGCGTGGGCGCTACGCCTGTGTTCTGATCTGACATCGGAGGTCGTTGGCGTGCCGGTGGAGGGGGCGGTGGAGTTCTGGGAGTTGTTTGCGGGTTGCTCGGACGGGTTGCGTCGGACATAGATAATTCACCAGTGCAGCAAGGTTAACGAAATGCCTAGACAGAACAGAGAATCACGGCTCAAATTACGTTGCGATTCAATTCAATGCGATTGAATTCGATGCGATTCAATTAAAACTTACTGTGAAACAAGAGCACAGTTTAAGATCAGAAACTGAATTTGAAGCCAAAACCGATGACATTGTGAAGAAGTATGTAAGTGAAATCTAATAGGTGAAATATGTAAGAAAGAAAGTATAAACCTGCCTATTTGCGGCAACGCCATTACTCATTCGTGATCATCGGGACAAAATATCGTAGCCATAGAAGTTCATCGTTAGATGAGTTGGAGGAATGCAGTTTGAGCCCCGTTGAACTTAGATGACAACCACCAGAAGACGATCGCCATTGCGTAAAGCTAGACACGCAAACCTCAGTTTCATGAATTTACTCTAATACATTCCTTCTTGACCAGGGTATTTGTTGGGGCTTTCGTCAATTTCTAACATTCCCCAGAGACTCGTCATTCTCTCGACAGATATGGGGTTCATTAGTAATCGTGATGAAAAACTGTACTGATGAAGACCGTAGATGATATCTCAACCCATTAGAATTTCTAGCTATTGTCCTGATTTAGTTTAAGAAGATGTTTGAAAAGAAAATCAGGAAGTGCTAAGAAGCTACGAATGAACTTCTTAGCATCAAAATGACACGACAATCTTACGACACCGATCTGACTGACCGCCAATGGCATCTGATAAAATCCA
>JBARXP010000170.1:0-19531 GCA_049647405.1 Elainellaceae cyanobacterium
AGACTGAGCGCTATCGCGGGTCAGAATATACCGTAGAGTTTTTGCAAAAGCTGAAAGTTGAAATCGTCGTAGAAGACGACCAGGCTGATATGGTTGTCGAAAAAATTATCGCCGCCGCTCGTACGGGTGAAATTGGCGATGGCAAGATTTTCGTCAGCCCAGTAGACCAAATTATCCGAATTCGGACAGGTGAGAAAAATATGGAAGCAATCTAGCCTGAACGTTATTGTGAATGGTGAGGTCAGTCTGGAGATGCAGGCTGGCCCTGCTTTTTTTGAGAGAGTGACGCCCAATCGCGAGCCAAAGGGCTGAAGCTTCAAGCGAAACCTCTGGAAGAGGCCAGAAGCATTACGAGGCTGAGAAATAATCGCTGCCCCACTGCGCCATGCTGTGGAAGACAGGCCCCAGAATTAGCGCAGGCAAAAACGAGCCAATCCGAACCTTCGCAACTTCCAAGAGATTGAGCGCTAAGCCTAAAATCATCAGCCCTCCAATGCCTGTAATGAGCAAAATTTGAGGAGCACTGGTCGGATCGGCGGGGAGCCCTTGAGTCAGTGCCCCGGCCAGCAGAGAAACCCCACCCTGGTAAATCAGAAGCGTCAGGCTAGAAAAGCCAACCCCCATGCCAAAACTACTGGTCAGGGCGATCGCCGCTAGGCCATCCATCGCAGCCTTGATCGAAAGCAGCGTGTTGTCACCTGTCAAGCCATTGTCTAGGCTACCGATTATGGCCAGAGGGCCAACACAAAACAGCAGGCTCGCGGCGACAAACCCTTCGGTAAAACTCCCCTTGCCGCTAAATCGTGCCTTGAGCCAGTCGCCAAGGGCGGCAAGTTTGGCTTCTAAGGCCCACCACTCGCCCAACAGACCCCCGATCACCATGGCAAAGAGACCCACAATGACGCCATCGACATAGCCAGAGCTTACATCCATCAGGCTTCTTGCCATCTCCATGCCGATGAGCAAGGTCAGCAGTCCTAGCCCCTGGGTAATAATCGTCTGCATGGCCTTAGAGAGCCGCCCGCGCAGCAGCAACCCCACCCCTGTACCAACGAGGACAGTCGCAACATTAATCCAGGTGCCGCTTGTTCTTAGCCAGAAATCCAAAGGCGATCGCCTCCCGGTGATGTGGTCTGATTTGCGATAACTCTGATGCGCACAGGAGAAAATCCGCTGCCGGGTCAGCCTGAAACTTTTTTCGCACCAGGCGATCGCCAAACTGAGGAATCATCGGTTGGCGATCGCTCAGAAGGTGACGACAACAGTTGTCTCAGCGCCTGCCGTCTCAGCGCCTGCTAGGTGCTTGGCTGTGACCATGAAAAACGAGCCATTCCTAGAGGAATGGCTCCAATGGCGATCGTTGAACCCCTTACGACTTTTCGACTGTTTCGAAGGTTTCAGACCCTAACGGACTAGGGTCCCACCCATCAATGTTCGACCGCTTTGCCAGCAGGGGCTGCGAGTGAACGATGGGAATTCTCAGAGCCTCGTCAAAAAGAATCTGATCGACTTCTGCATACAGCCCTGCACGAGCGTCTGCGTCTCCCTCGGCGCGGGCTTGGTCAAGCAAGTCGAAGACGTTTTCGTCAGTCCAGTCGCCTAAATCGGCGGTTGCACCTGGCCCAAAGTGAGCGTAGAGGAAGTTGTCTGGGTCGCCGTAGTCTCCTGTCCAGCCCAACATAAACGACTGAAAGCCGGGAGGCTGGTTTCGATCTTCAAGATATGCGCCCCAATCTTTCGTTTGTAGGGTGACGTTAATCCCAACGGTGTTTAGTTCCGCTGCAAATGCCTCAGCGATGGGTTTAGGGTTGGGGAAATAGGGACGACTCACTGGCATATACCATAGCTCTAGGTCAAAGCCATCGGGGTAGCCTGCATCTGCGAGGAGCTGTTTGGCTCCCTCCGCGTCATATTCATAGTCATCGATTGCACTGGCCTGGGAGTCTGCCATTGACGGCGGCGTAAAGTGGCCGTCGGTAATGCCTAACTCTCCCCAAAACGCATCGACGATCGCAGGTTTGTTAATGGCTTTGGCGATCGCCTGCCTGACTTCAGCTGTAGCTAGGGGCTCATAGGACGGGTTGAGCGCCAGATAGCCGACATTAAACGACGGTCGAAAGATGGCATCTAAATCATCAGCGGTCTCAATTTCGGGTAACTGATCCGGAGTCAAATCGACCGTGAAGTCGAGACTTCCGGCTCTGAGTTGAGCCAACCGAGCCGCCGGGTCAGTCACGAAGCTCATGACCAGCTGATCGACTTTGGGCAGCCCCTCTTTCCAATAGCTGGGGTTTTTCTCTAGGGTGACGCGATCGCCCGATCGCCATTCTCGGAAAACAAAAGGCCCTGTGCCAACAGCAAGCCCAGATGGCGTACCGTAATCGGCTCCAGATTCTTGAATTGCGGTCGGGCTAGCGATGCCGAAATAGCCCGATGCCAAAGCAGCAGGAAAGGCTGCAAAGGGCTGATTTAAGGTGAACTCAACGGTCGTGTCATCGACAGCCGTGACGCCAGAGAGGATGGAATTTTCTGAGCCTTTGAATCCACCAAAAAGATATTCCCAAATTTCATACAGTTTGCCCGAGTCGCGATAGCCAAACTCAGATTCTGGGTCCCACCAGCGCTCGATATTAAAAACGACAGCCTCAGCGTTGAAATCTGTATCGTCGTGGAATGTGACGCCCTCTTGGAGATTAAACGTCCATGTCAGACCATCTTCGGAGACATCCCACTCTGTCGCCAAACCGGGCTCTAGCTCGGTCGTCCCTGGGACAAAATCGATGAGGCGATTATAAATTTGTTGCTGAACGATGATGGAATTTCCATCCGTAATGTTTCCGGGCTCTAAGTTAACGGGTTCTCCGCCTGAGCCATAGACAAGGGCTCCTGTCGGTGAGTCGGCTGCTGGGTCGGCTGCTTCACCACCATCTGACGTTGGAGTCTGAGTGCCGCCACAGTTTGCCAGCGCTATCGTCAAGATGCAAGCCAGTGTGGCAAGAGTGAGCCATCGTATGATTCGAGAAAAATTCATGGTTAAGTCCACCGCTTTGAGCAAGATGCCTTCACACAGATGTGCAGAACCCGCCTGCACCCTGACGACCCATCTCTTTCTTCACAAGATTGCGAAGAGATAGAACGATGAGTCGAAACTTAAGTGAATATGAAATCTTAGCGTGGGGATGACGATCGCCTTCAAAACGTTCCTTTGTCTTTACTTTTTTGTTGATTTCAGGGTACGTCTTGCCACTCAGGCGCGTCTAAGATTTGATGCTGATGCGGTGACCCGCATACTCGTCCCCTTCGTATAGGATGACGAGCCAAGCATCGGGGTTAAACGCCAGCGGATAGGCTTCTCGCTCAGACTGCACCCCCGATCGAATCTCGATGGGAGGTAACGTGCAGTACGGCTCAGCCAAAATTTCGCGAATGGTTGCTTTGGCATCTCGTTCTGGCACGGCGAGCACCTGTGCTAACTGCTCTTGGGAAAGCTGCACGTCTTGCCGAACTTCGCCTGTGCAGCCTTGATAATGGCGATCGCCCTTAGTCTCTTCAGATTGGGGACGTTGCACATCGATCATCAGCACAAACAGGGTGACAACCAGGGCTCCTGATAGAAAAATATTGAGGGGTGAAAGACGAAAGGTGGAAGAAGCCATAGCGGGTGATTGCTTGTGATGCCGAGTTCGATTTGCTCTGGTTCGCTCTGGTTTATTTGGGCGATGCCGCAACGGATACGCGACATCCCCCTGGTTTAGAGGCGTTTAAAGTCGTCCGCCTAAAGTCGTCCGCCTAAAGTCGTCCGCCAATCAGCAACCCCATCATGATCAACAAAAGACAGCGTCCCAGCACGAAGCTTGACTGAGGGTTGACCGTAGAGCGATAGATGGCGATCGCCGCAGGAGTCACCACTAGGGCAAAAACGATAGGCCACAGCATGGGGTACATCACGAGGAGATGATCCATCCCTATTCGGGCGATCGCGGCTCCTCCGATAAATAGCAGGGCTCTTGGAATCGTGGCTGTAAGAGGAGCGGTGGCCGAAGTTGATTGCGGCTGACGAGAGGGTTGGTGCTGATTGCTGCGCGGGTTGACCTGTGATGCTGGCTGAACAGTCGCACCATTGATCGTAGAGCTGCTTGGGACGAAAGTGTCTGGGGATGCAGCCGCATGGGAAGAATCGGCGGCAAAAGCTGGAGAGGCCACACTGTGAGATGGATGCAAGTGAGATGGACGCACGTGAGATGGACGCACGTGAGATGGGTTAAACCAGCGCATAATCTGGTGCCGTAGCGACTGGTGCCGCAACGACTGGTGCCGTAGTGATTGTGGTTTGAGAGACGACTGAGAGGCCCGAGTGGCTCTCTGGTGGCGCAGGTGAGTGGCGATCGCCCCAGCCTCTTGTTGGAGATGAGCGGGCTTTGCTCTCGTGACTGAACTAGAAGGAGTTTGGGCACCACCTCGCCATGCTAAAGGTCGCCCGGTCAAAACAAACTCGCCTCGGTCGTTGCGATTGATCTGTGGCAAACAAGACTGCTCAGGGTGAATGTGCTGCGGGTCATACACAAGGGGAGATTCAAGATGATCTAACTGTGTCTTTTGACCTCGAATCGCCGCTTGAGCCCGTTGCTGATTGAGGTGTTGCGCGATGATCGCTGCATCCTGGAGGGCTGTTTCTAGTGCTTGCGACATCGAGTTAACCTGCTGAACCTGCACGTCGAGCAGGTGAAAAGCTGCATCGATAGACTCTGAGAAAGATTCAGAATGCGATGGCTTGGAGGTGGGTTGGCTTGGGGGCTGAGGCTGCACCTGTTCAGGCATTGCTGGAGAAGACGGTTTGGAGGCTTGAGGTGGAGTCGGAGGACTGAACAGACCCGGAGATGAATCGTGGGGGGATAGATGGCTAGGGGATGAATAATGAGCGGTGGAGTTGGAGCCAGAATTTGAGCCTTGACTGCTGACTGGGTAATTGACTGGGCGATCGCCCCCTGAGCGATAGGTCGGCAGTGAAATAGACGGCTGCGGAGCGGGGGATGGAGGTGGCGTAACGACACGTCGATTAGTCTGCCCCAAAGCCTGGAGCCGCGTCTGAATACGTTGAATCTCTGCTTGAGTGGTGTTCATAATTCTCAGACCTCAAACCGAATGGGGCGATCGCCATGCTCAGGAACTTCTCCCTCATCACAGCGGTACTACTTTGCCTATGATAGGCAGCGAATACGAAATAGTACAAATAAACTATAGCATCTCGTTCCAGTCATTTCAACAGAGAGCAGGGAGCTGGCGAATTGCAACTCTGAGCAGCCTTGACTAAACCTTGATCTCGCTTAAACGATGACTACAAAAATCCCCTTGATGCTGCTCATCGCCATAGAGCAGCATCAAGGGGATTTTGGAGAAAGATTGACCCTACGCGAGCGTCTATCATTTCACAGGCAATCTGCACGCATTCAGCCTATGTTTTGCCAGAAATCGCCCAACTTTTCTAGTAACCCAGTTTTTCTAAGAGTGGGCGTGTCGAAACAACATGGCGATTGAGCCCGAGTTGCTCAGGCTCAACACCCAGCGCTAGGGCAATGAGCTGTGGTAAGTGCAGAATCGGTAAGCCTAGCGATTGACCGATGACTTGCTCTACTTCGGGTTGGCGTGAGTCGAGGTTGAGATGGCAGAGCGGGCATGGCGTCACGATGCAGTCGGCTCCGGTGGCGATCGCCTCTTGAATGTGATTGCCTGCCATTTTGAAAGACTGTTCAGTGGCGTAGCTTGACAGCGGCCATCCACAACACTGGGTGCGGCCTCGATAGTACACAGGCGTTGCCCCGACAGTACTGAATACCCGCTCCATAGACTGAGGATTAAACGGATCGTCATAGGCTGAGCTAGATTGCCCCCGCAACAGATAGCAGCCATAGAAAGCTGCACATTTCAACCCGGCTAGAGGGCGAGAGATTTTCTTCGCTAGGGCATCGAGGCCATAATCTCCGACAATAGCCCAAAGTAAGTGTTTAACGTCAGTGCTGCCTTGGTAAGGGGTGCAGCCTTCTTTTTTGAGCAGGCCATTCACTTTTTCAAGGTATTCCGGGTTTTCTTGCTGACAGCTTTTGAGCCGCTCGTCTACGTGGCCAATGACGCCTTGACAGGTGCTGCAATGGGTCAACAAGGGCAGCTTCAGCTCCTCTGCCAGCGCAATGTTGCGGGCGTTGACCGTATCTTCGAGAAGTTGCGAGTCTTCCTTAAATGTGCCTGAGCCACAACACGCTGCTCGTTTGAGTTCAATGAGTTCAATGTCAAGAGATTGAGCAAGCATTTGGGTCGATTGATACAGTTCGCGGCAGGCCCCCTGGGCAACGCATCCAGGGTAGTACGCGTATTTGAGCCGCTGACCTTGTGTTGTTGTTTGCATGAATTCTATCGGGCTTCTCTGGTAGAACGGGCTGGGAGTTGAACTTGGACGGTAACAATTGGGCTGTAATCGCTGTGATGTCGAGACTGAGCAGTAGACTCTTCTGGCATGATATCGAGAATGATTGGCAAAGTCCTCAGATTCTTCACGAATTGATGTGCATTGGAGAGGGGTAAATCGTTCTCGCTCGTTACCAAAACACTGGCATCGCTCAGTAGACAAGACAATTCACCGATTGGCCTGTCTACTTTGCAACGTTCAAGGCTCGTGATTTTCATAATTATTCGAGAGTCACGAAGCTGGTGCCGCTTTCAGATAAGATGTAGAGATGCCTTAATTCTAAAGTCTTGGCAGGCTCACATTTTGTGAATAGCCTCAAGTTTATATTTAGGATTTGGCGAAAAAGAGCTATCTTCAGGTGTGTGCTTTGCTGTGTGACGCGCTCTTTTGTGTAGAGCATTAGACATTTTTAATGTTCGTTTCTGCTGGCTCTCTGTGCGGTCAGATGATGAAGTGAACATTACAAGTAGACACAGAGCATACAGGCTGAGAGGATTGTTGGGTTGTCCGTTGAGATTTTGGAAGTAAGGGTATGAGTGAAGACGCTATTTTTCAGAAAGTTCAAAAAATTGTTTGCGAGCAGTTGAGTGTCGATGAGTCTGAAGTGAAGCCTGAAGCTAGCTTTGCCAATGACTTAGGTGCCGACTCTCTTGACACCGTTGAGTTGGTCATGGCTCTCGAAGAAGAGTTTGATATTGAGATTCCCGATGAATCTGCTGAAGGAATTGCGACCGTTCAGGCCGCTGTTGACTACATCAACGGGAAAGCTTCTGCGTAACGTCGTCGTCTATTGCTTTGGGTTAGTTAGGTCTTAAAAACTGTTGCCATGACACATTCAGATGCTAGGTCTAGGCGTGTGGTTGTCACGGGGCTCGGCGCAATCACGCCGATTGGTAATACCCTGGCAGACTATTGGCAAGGGCTAATGGAGGGGCGTAATGGCATTGGTGCCATTACGCACTTTGATACCTCCAAGCATGCCTGCCGAATTGCTGGAGAGGTTCAGGGATTCGATCCGCTACAGTACATCGATCGCAAAGATGCTAAGCGGATGGATCGGTTTTCTCAATTTGCGATCGCTGCAAGCAAACAAGCGCTGGCAGACGCAAAGTTTGAGATCACCGATTTGAATTCTGAGCAGGTCGGGGTTGTCATTGGTACAGGGGTTGGGGGGCTAAAAGTCATGGAGGATCAGCAAGAAATCTTGCTGACTCGTGGCCCCGATCGCTGTAGCCCGTTTACGGTTCCAACCATGATTGCCAATATGGCGGCAGGGCTAACCGGGATTCACATCGGTGCAAAAGGCCCAAATAGCTGTACGGTCACTGCCTGTGCAGCGGGTTCTAATGCCATTGGAGATGCGTTTCGTCTGGTGAGTCATGGCTATGCCCAGGCTGTGATATGTGGCGGTAGTGAAGCGGCGATTACTCCTCTTTCGATTGCGGGGTTTGCATCGGCAAGGGCGTTGTCGGTGCGTAATGATGACCCGGCTCATGCCTCTCGCCCTTTTGACATTGACCGGAGTGGTTTTGTCATGGGGGAAGGGGCTGGGGTGCTTCTATTAGAAGAGTTAGACCATGCTCTGAGCCGAGGAGCCAAGATTTATGCTGAGATAGTCGGCTACGGTATGACCTGCGACGCTTACCATATGACGTCTCCGGTGCCTGGAGGGGAGGGTGCAACTCGTGCGATGCAGTTGGCTCTCAAAGATGCAGGGTTAGAATCTGAGCAGGTGAGCTACATCAATGCTCATGGCACGAGCACTACGGCCAATGACAAGACCGAGACCGCTGCGATTAAGGCGGCTCTTGGGTCTCATGCTTACAACATTGCGGTGAGTTCGACTAAGTCAATGACGGGTCATCTGTTGGGTGGTTCTGGAGGCATTGAAGCGGTTGCTGCGACGATGGCGATCGCCAATGACGCGGTTCCTCCGACGATTAATTTGGATAACCCTGATCCAGAATGTGACTTAGATTACGTTGCGAACCAAAGTCGTGAGATGACGGTCAACGTGGTGCTGTCTAACTCATTTGGTTTTGGCGGGCACAATGTAACGTTAGCGTTTCAAAAATATACGGATTAAGGGCGATCGCCAAGCGTTGAGAGCAACGCAGAACGCAGTCGTGTTTGCATCAGCGCGTAGCGCTATACCTACCGAGACTTTGAGGTGGTGGAGTGTCCGCCCAACGGCCAGGGTATCACCGGGTTGATGACGCTCAATATTCTGGACTGTATTGGGCTGGGTGACTATGCACCGGGCAGCGCCAAGCGAATTTACTACTGTGCTGACCTACTGAGGGCGATTCTTTTCTAATAGGGAGGAGATTGTCAGTCAATCTCTCAGTTCATCAGTGACGAAAGGTAAGAATTTCGTTTGAGTAAAAACTGGGATAAGTGCTCTGGATAGTCTTCAGTCACGGCATGTTTGACCGAGGGGTGGGTGCTCAAACCCGATCGCCATTGTTGAACCCATAAAGTTGTCGCGAAGAACTGAAATTCTTCAATCGTCTCAAACGTATCGAAATACCGAAAGATTGGGCCATAGACGCCATCAACAAGCGAAAAATGCTCTCCAGCAAAGTAAGGGCGATCGCCCAAATGCTTTTCTAGCCAGGTAAATTTTGCAATTAATTCTTGTCGTTTTTGCTCGAACGCTTCCTCATTCGGTGCATTGTAGAATCCTGCAATAGAGTTGAGAATGCTGGAACCAAACTCAATCCATGCGCGATGTCGAGCTTTTTCTAGAGGGTCGGCAGGAAGCAGTGTCCCTGGAGTAATTTCATCTAAATATTCGCAAATCACAGCAGATTCGAACAAGACGTGCTGCTCATCCACAATGAGCACAGGGACTTTGCCCAGGGGGGACATGTTGAGAAACCAAGTGGGCTTGTCAGATAAATCAATATAGGTGCGTTCGTGGGGAATGTCTTTCGTCAACAACGTAATCACGGCTCGCTGAACATAAGGACACAGAATGTGACTGACCAAATGCAATTTAGGAGACATCAAAAACCCCTCTCGAATAATTGGCACGATTAATTGACACCACGAAATATTGCGCGGGCAATAAAAACTCGATTACGAATCGCTCTAATGCCTGAAAAGCAGCGATCGCAAAGCTAATCCAGCACTCTATCGGGAATAGATTCTAAGTGGCTGAATGATAGTTGAAGTAAAAATGATTGCAAATGAAACTATATTAACTATGGCATGCAATAATTGAAATCGCAACTACTTTCGGTGGAGTTCTCATGAGTGAACCACTTGACGAAATGCGAAATACGACCTGGAGGCTATTTTTAGTCACTCAGGTTCAGGTTATTGAGCAAATTCAGAAGAAGCTCTCTGCCGCAAAATTGCCGCCTTTGGAGTGGTATGACGTGTTATGGGCACTTAAAAAAGCTCCTGATTGGCGGTTGCGCTTGAGTGAACTGGCCGATCAGGTTTTGTTGAGTCGCAGCAATCTGACTCGGTTGCTCGATCGTCTAGAAAAAAATAAGCTCGTGCAACGGAAACCCTGTTCAACCGACCGACGAGGAACTTTTGCTGTCTTGACGGAAGCAGGGGCAGTTATGCAGGAAACGATGTGGATCACTTATTCAGACGGGATTGCAGAATATTTTGGCGATCGCCTCAGTGATGATGAGGTGCAAACGCTGCAACAGGCTTTCAGAAAAATCCTTTTGACTCATTGAGTCTGGGTATGCGAGGCGCATCGCCTGAATAGACTGAGAGGTTTTTCAAAGATGGTTTGTTCCTTGACATGACTTATAAAAATACGTTTGACACCTTATGGTTGACTCTGATCTAAAATCTGGTGTGCATGAGTATTTTTTGAACCCTTCGATAAAAATGGTGAGTATTGGTTGTTTTTGAATTGAGAGACACACAAGCTTTTTTCTTCACTGTTAGCGCAATTTAGGATATCTTCAAGAATCGAATGCGCTGCTCCCGTAGTATGCATAGGATCAGCAAACTCAAAAACACTTGATGCTCCATCATACATAGATAAATCGTAGACATCTCCCTTTTCTAATAGTCTCTCAATTACTAGCTGATATAAACTTTGTTGAGATTGCGATATGCTCTCTTCAATCTGAGGATGGACAGGAGGCATATAAAAAACAACTTTAGTTCCTTGATTTATTAAGAGATCTATGGATGGAAATACTTCTTGATCTAATATGTACATCGCTTGTTTTTCATTTGTAGACTCAATACGTCGGTTAACAATATCAATTACTTTTTTGTCCTCAATAGAAGTCTCATTATTGTCTTTTTGATTCTCTGTTGCAATGGCTTTGGACTGCACTACTTCTCCTAAAGAAGAAGTAATCAGTTCATCCCAGTAGTAGGATATCGTTCGAAAGTTAAATAGATAACTGAGTGGAAACCTAGCTGCTAGAGTCGCATCATCAATACGAGAGTAATCTGAACTTTGGGATAACCTATCAAATGACACCAGAACTATAGCTGTTTCTAGAGAATTTAACTTGAAATTTAATCCTTCAAAAAAACGAATCATTTCACCCTGATGTGCTCCTCCAAAAGAGTAGTTTGTGATGAATTTCGAAGACTTATGTATAGGTAGTGTTCGGTCGTTTGCTCCAGTAAGCTGTCTTCCTCGGGAATCACCAATGATGACAATACTTGTGGAAGATAACGTTTTCTTGGGAATCTTCTGAACTTCACCACTTGCCCAAAGAGCTGTATTTTTAAGCCTAAATAATTTTCGTCTATCGACATCCAGTCGAATTGATGAAAGATAAAAGTCAAAGGGATCAACATATATGTTGAGACCAGTTAGTAATCCACTCAACCCTAAAAAAAAGATGAGAGAAATTGCCATTTCTTTCTTGGAAAAAAGATTTGAACAACGACTTTTAGAATTGGAAGTAGATGAATTCATTCTGTTCTCCACGGGTTGAAAAAATTAAAAATAGCATTCCAGAGAGCAAAATAACTCTTCCGGCCATGCCGATTTTAATCCAAATATCTTCGTAAGTCATATCTCTTACTAGAATTTGATAAAAGATAACTCCTGCCATAATCAAAAGAGTTGCAATAGGACGCCAAGAACTTAATAAAAATTCGAAATTAAAATTCAAGGAAAACATCATCCTGATCAGTAAAATAGCATCAGCAAAGTTTGGGGTTCTAAAGAATACCCAAGTGATACAAACGGCAAGATAAGTAACGATTGCACCTATCGATAAAGACGTTATATCAGTCCTAAACTTCAAGCCCAATGAGCGGAAAAAGCGTTCTATAACCAGGTATATGCCGTGTAGCCCGCCCCAAATAACGAAATTCCATGAAGCACCGTGCCACAACCCTCCAAGAAGCATTGTAATCATGATATTTCTATAGGTGCATATATTCCCTTTGCGGCTACCGCCTAGAGAAATATAAAGGTAATCTCTTAACCAAGTTGATAAAGAGATATGCCAGCGACGCCAAAAATCTGAAAATCCTAATGCTGCATATGGGAATCTGAAATTGTCAGGGAGAGAAAATCCTAAACATAACGCCACACCGATGGCACATGTTGAATAACCTGAGAAATCAAAATATATCTGACCAGAAAATGCAATGGTTCCGATCCAGGAGGAAAGAAAATCAGCAGTTTTAACATTCTCATAAACACTATTAGCTACGGGAGAAAATACTCGATCAGCTAAAACAATTTTTCCAAAAAGACCGACAGTCAGTAAATGCAATCCCCAAAAAAACTGATTGCTGTCAAATTTAGATGTTTGATCATCTCTAGTTTGAACTAGGAAGTCCCTTGCTCGAACAATCGGGCCAGCAACAAGTTGTGGGAAAAAACTGACAAAGAGTGCAAAATTAAGAAGACTTGGTTCAGGCTCACATTCATCTCGATAAATGTCAATTGTGTAAGAAAGAGTCTGAAACGTATAATAGGATATTCCAACGGGAAGAAGGATATTCCATGTTAAGGGCTGATATTCAACGCCAATAATTTTTAGTATCGATAGCAAATTTTCCTGAAAGAAGTTTCCATATTTGAAAAAGGAAAGCATGCCTAAATTTGTTGTTAGACTTATGCAAAGGAATAAAACTCTAAGATATCTATTTGAGGTTTTACTAATCCAAATTCCCGCGTTCCAATCTATAACTGTGGAAATTAAAAGCAACAAAACAAAGGGCGGATGAAATGCTGAGTAAAAAATATAGCTCCCAATGAGAAGAACTATCTTTTTGTATTGCCAAGATTTAAGGCCATAGTACAAAATAATAATGACGATGAAGAAAAGCAAAAAAGAAAAGCTGTTGAATACCATATGCTAACAAGTGCGCGCATTCTTTCTTCATTAATATATAGGATTTGGCAAAGATTGCTCAATTGTCATGCTTCAAGACTGAATAGTCGGTTGAACTTCTAGAAAAATCTTGTCTAACAGGCGATGCCACATAAATCATGAACATTGGTAGTACGAATATATGCAGATAGGTTAGGACAAATATTTTTTGGCACACTTTATTGATACAACGAGATAGCTTACTCTGGCTCGCTTGCTAGACACGCAAGAATGCCGAAGTAGGCCGCATGTGAATTTAGGAAATTTCTTGTGCCTGAAGCTAAAGTGTTACAGAGCTTTTTCCTAATTATTCCAGCAAAAATTCAACGTGATCGGGCTGTGCTGGCCCAGGTTCCCCGTATCGTTCGGGTCGTTCAATTACTCGTTCAGGGGTTTTCTGATTGACCCGTGCCTCAGCATCTGCCATGGGTAGAGTGGGCACCCGAAGCTCAACCAGTTGAATCAGTGACGTACTCGCAGGTTCTGTGACTAAGTCGGCACTGCCTGCGTTTTCTGTCGGCACTGTATTTGGGTCAGTGCTACTTGGTGATTGCGATGGTGATAGGGTTTGGGCGATCGCCCCAATGGAAATCAGGGCTACCATTAGCGTTGAGATACAGGCCGCACCCATAACCAGCCTTAAAATAGAGTGGCTTTTAATGACGGATGGAGATAAATCGGTAGACTGTGCAGAATGAAGAGTCAGCATGACATTCTTTGTCCTTGCGATAGTGACTAGAGTAGGCAGACGATCTCGGCAACAAAGGGAGGAATCGACTCAGCCACAAAGACGCAAAAAGCGTGTTTGCGTCGTGATGCACTGGGTTGTGCGAGTGAGAGCAATATCAGAGCAGTAATGATCAGAGCAGTAATGATGAGGCCAGAGATAGGCGACTAACAGGTGGTTGTTAGCGAACGAACTGGGGAAACTCTGACTGTTGATGGCAAGCGGCTCAGCTGCAAGCTATCTGGCTAACCAGAGGATGAGAGAGCACGTGCAGAATCGGGCCAGCGATGTTGCGAAGAGAAGCGTGCGATCGCCTATTGAGAGTATTTAGAAGATATCTACTAGAAGATATCTATTAGTGTGCCAAGTGCTGAAGAAAATGACAGTGACCTAAAGAACTAAAAAGCTCTGTGTTGTAAAAATTAACGATGCTGAGACCTCTGCCCAATATCTTTAGTTGTTTCGAATCTTTAAAATTTTCAAGATCGCTCATACATGGGAGTCGTCTTGTTAGACTAAGTCGTAACGCAATGGTGAATCTGTTGTGGCTCTTTGACCGTCGTTCTCCTTTACTCTTTGCTGTCGCTGAGGAGCAGATTAAGGGCTTGTCCCGATCGCTCATCTCCTGCATCTCGACAGTCCTGTGGAGAAACCCGAGGTCGCGTTGCCCAGGTTGTCGCTTAGTGGCAGTTGTATGAATGAATCAGAAAAAATCTTGGAACAGGACGCTGTCGATTCATCCTCTGCGATCGCCGCTTCGGCCAGCATCACGCCTGAGCAGGTAACGCCTGAGCAGTATGTCGAAGTCTTAGATCAGCTCACCCAAACCCGTGCTCTCGAATGCCAGCGCACTCGACGAATTTATCAGCTTGAGCAGGCGCTCGATCAGGCCATGATCTATCTGGAAGAGCTAAAGATCAAAGTGCGAGATTACGAGCATCTCCAGGCGCAACTCTCGGTTACCGAAGACTTTGCCTATGTGCAGCAACATGCGATCGCCCGCCTCAAGACGCAGATTCATGAGCAGAAGCAGGCACTAGTGAGCCAAACTGCCGATGCCCACGAATATGACGAAGCGGTTCAAACTGTTTTATCTTACACGGAGCAACTGGCAGAGTATCAGCAGGTCGAGCTAGAGCACCTGAAAGTGCGATTGGCTCAAGACCAAGCGGAAGAACATCAGCGGCAACATCTGCTTGAAAGACAGGTAGCGCGATTGCAGGCAACGCTAAACACCCAGCAAGAGCGCATTCATCAGCAGGAGTCAGGTGCCCTTGCGGCCCGCACCCTAGCCGCGAGTTTAGAAGTGCAGCTCGAAGCGTCGCAGCGGCAGGTGAAGAACCTTAGCACACGCCTTGCCGAAAGTCAGACCCAGCTTGCAGCGTTGCATCAGCAGGTGAGTACTCTCGACGAGGTGAGTGCCGAAAAAACTGAGGTGCAAGACGCGTTGCAGCGTGCCCAGCGCGTGATTTCTGAACAAAATCATCTGATTGCGACACTCAAACGAGATGCTGCTCTCGCGGCCAGTCAGGCTGAACACCTCAGTCAAGAACAGCAGCAGCAGCTTCGCACCCACGATCGGTGGCAACACCGCTGCATGATGCTAGAGCAAGAGTGCGATCGCCATGCTCAACAGGCTGAAGACTTTGTGCAGCAAACCTCAGAGATGCAGGAAGACATTCTCAGATATGCGCGTCAGGCTGGGGAGTACGAGGCTGCTGTGCAGTTTTGGAAAGATCGATATTACTCGGGTCAGCGTCAGCTTGCTCAGATTAAAGAATTGCTTGAGCAACAGGCTCCCCATTTATCTGATGAGGCCGCAGCAGAGTTACAGTCGGCTCTTGAGCTGACCTTGCTCGGCTCTGGGGAAGACTCGGCTGCCCCTGCCGTGTTGTCTACTCCCCAGATGAATGTGTTGGAAATGCCTGATTTTTTGCTGAGACGCTACGCTTTTCGCAATATGAGGCGAGTTCGGGCGTTGCCTAATTCTGAATCAGAGGCAGATCCCTCTGCAAACGCCGAAATGTAGATATCCAGAGAAATTAGATGTCCAGAGAAATTAGACGCCCAGAGAATAAATATCGAGTAAGGGCGTTTAGCCGAAAGCCCTTAGGGCTTGGCTCTATATCAATTTGGATTCGGTCTCAATGCAGATTCGGTGTCATTGGGCGCGAACACGTTCTGAATCTCTGAGTTTTTCTAAGGCTCGAACGGATCGGCGTTTCACCTGACTAGCCTCTGCTCGGTGGCTGCTCACATATGCGGTGCGGCGATCGCGCACGGTCTGCAAATGCTTCTCAATCGAATCAGGCGTGAGTGATGCTCCAAAATCTTGAGATTCAGACTCTTGAGATTCAGAATCTTGAGGCGCATCTGAAAAAATCGTCTGGAGAACGCGATCGCCCAATGTGGGCTTGAAGTGAGTGATTTCCCAAAAGAGCTGGGGCGTGTGATCCCACTGCTGGCGCTTTTCAGGAATAGACTGGGTGGTCAACGGGTGATAGGTGCAAAAATCCCACACGGGGAAGGGCGTTGCGCGAGCGGCCTCGGCTTCTTCGACGTTAATGGCGACGAGCGATCGCTTCCAGTCTTCAAAGGTCTTCCACAGGTCAACGGCGTGAATGACTTCCAGCAGATAAGCGTGAGACGGATTGATCACGATGCGAACATCGATGTCGTTTTCGTAAGCGATGCGGAGAATTTGACGATAATCTTCTAGCGTCGAATACCCGGTCGTTTCGTCGAAAAAGCTGTAATTAAACGCCTGACGAGGATTGGGTCGAGCTAGATAAACCTCGACCGATCGCCCAGCCCCGTTCAAAAATCGGCGACGTGGAGTGAAGGTTTTAGGATTGCGATATTTGAATCCATTCGGAAAATAGGTTTGATCGAGAGTCACGGATTGGTGATTGAGAGTGTAAAAGCTACCCAGCAAAGCATCTTTTGAAAAGAGCGACGGCATCACTTGCGAGACGAGGTAAGACGGTTTGAAATTGCCGCTTGCGTCTACAGATAGGTAATCTTCTCCCGTATCAATGGCCTGGTTGTTGGCAAAGCTTTGACTATAGGCGTTGAAACTTCTGAAATCCAGAGCCAGAATCAGTTGTCGGACATCGCTGCGGGCATGAATATGCTGGAAGTAGCGCTTAATTCGATAGATATCAGCGGCAGGAGTGCCCAAATTATAGGGGCGCTCAGCAACGGCTTGCCATGGTTCATTGCGGGGATCGTACCCCTGGTTTGCCCTAGAGGTGCCGATCACGACAGAATCTGGGTGCTGACTCGCACTGTGAAAGGCTTTGCTCAGGAGCGGATTTCGATCAAATCCGGGTTTGAGCTGGTTGAAGCCTGTGATTTGCACCCAGCCAAATCGCCCAAACGGATCGACGACCCCATTGAACAGCCCAAGGGCGCACAGGATCACCAGCGCAGAGGTGGCGATCGCCAGCAGGTAGCGCGATCCCGTCAGCTTCTTATTCCTAAACATTCTAGAGATCAACGTTAGAAGTCAAAGTAAAGGAACTCGCTCGTCTGAAACAGGTGCAAAATGGTGACGCCAATCAGCAGACTGGTGGCGATCGCCCATCGAGAGGTTGGATGCCATTGTAATCTGCCGGAGTGAATCGATGAAGAAACCTTGTAGGTTTCAAACGCAGGTTGCTCGTGGCGCATGATCTCGTAGGTGTTGGGGCTGAGGAACACGAGGGCAGCGGCCACTCCCAGCATGACAAACGGACTCATGCTGTAGGGATCATTCAGCACGGGGATAAGGCGCGCTGTCAAAGACCAGTCCAATCCTCCCAGGCCAAACATCGTCGCGAGCATCGAGAGGGCTGCGTCGAAGCTTTCGGCTCGAAAGAAAACCCATGAGATGTGAATCGAGAAAAAGGTGAGTGCGATCGCCCCGATGGTTTTCCAGGGCGACAGTTGAGCAGCGGGTTTCAGTCGATGGGTGTGTTTTAGAAAGGTGCGCCATAGGTGATTTGCGGCCAAATAAAACCCGTGCAAAAATCCCCAAAAAATAAACGTCCATCCGGCTCCGTGCCACAACCCTCCAATCACCATCGTGATCATAAGATTGACATAGCGACGCAGGTTTCCTTGCCGATTTCCGCCGAGGGGAATGTAGAGATAGTCGCGCAGAAATCGCGAGAGCGTCATGTGCCAGCGTCGCCAAAACTCGATAATGCTGACGGATTTATAGGGCGAAAAAAAGTTGAGCGGCAAGGTGAGGCCAAACAGTTGGGCAATGCCAATAGACATGTCGGCATAGCCAGAAAAGTCGAAGTAGAGCTGAAACGTGTAGGCCAACGACCCCATCCAGGCATCACCAAAGCTCAATGATTGCGACTTCAGCGCTGCATCAAACACAGGATTGGCATATTGGGCGAGAGTATCGGCGATCGCCACTTTTTTACATAATCCCATCACAAACAGCGTCACGCCTACGGTCATGGCGTTGATATTTGGACTAAAAATGGCAGGCTGTTTAAACTGAGGCATCATTTCTTGATGATGCACAATGGGGCCAGCAATGAGCTGAGGAAAGAAGGTAACAAAAAGGCAGTAGTCTAGAAAATCTGAATTGACAATTTTTTTCTGATAGACATCAACTAAATAGGCGATTTGTTGAAAGGTAAAAAAGGAGATGGCGAGGGGCAAAACGATGGTTTTGAGCTGAAGATCGAAGTCTGCGATCGCATTCAGATTATCGACAAAGAAATTGGCATATTTGTAATAGCCAAGGATGACTAAATTAACGGCAATTCCTCCGACGAGAAAGAACAAACTTCCTCTAGAAAAACCAGGTTTTTTTTCATCCCCCTCTTTTACACTGTCGTTTAGCCCCTCTAGTCTCTGAATATTGGCTGGTCTATTCTCTTCTAGGGCGATATCTTCTAGTGCGATATTTTCTAGCGCGATCGCACCATCCCCAGCATCAGCGTCTGGCTTGCTGTCCCTAGACAAGCGCTGAAGAACTCGACCTGTTCCATAGTTAAACAGAATCGACCCAATCATTAAATAAAGATAGGCCGGATTCCAATATCCATAAAAAAACAGCGACGCACAAACGAGCCAGACGATCGCCAATCGATAATATTTAAGGCTTCCGAGTCCAAAAAAAACAGCGAGAGTAATCGGAAGAAACAGCAGAATAAATTCAAATGAATTAAACAGCATTCAAGTCAATCGCCAGAGCACTAGAGCCATTCGCTCAAAACAAACGCCACAGCAGTTTTGAATCGAGTAATCAACATGACATAATAGCGCGTTGTCAATCGAAATTGATGTATTACAATCTCCAATTAGACTCCCTAATCAGACCCTAGATGAACACCATATTTCGGACACTGCCCGCTGCTTTTTCTGCATGAACGAGTCTCATGCGCATCCAGGCGATCGCGGCAATGCGCTCATCATCGCTCTGCTGCGATCGCTGAATGGGTTTGTGGTCTGGCTCTGGCAGGTTGTCCAGAATCGATTTGGCGATCGCGCGATAGTCCATGGTGGTTCTCTCTCTTCATTCAGAGATGTAGATATAGAGGATAGGCAGACGTGAAGATGAAGACGTGAAGATACGGGCTTAAAATTGTCTCAATTATAGGCATGGAAAACCTTGAGCTGCCATTCCCCCAGCGGGTGAGGATGACTTATACTCACGATTCCATGACGAAACGAGCACAAAATGATCTGGCGGGGCTCATGGCTCAATCTCCGAATAACCTCTAAAAAGATCCGTTGCCAAGATCCGTCTATATACCCTCAGCCTTGCTACGCTAAGACGTACGGGCCAATTTTTGAGTTTCTATTTTGCTTCTCCTTTCTTGCCCCGACCTTTCTGACCTTGATTTAACGAACGACCTAGCGAACCTCTGATTACAGCCACCATGACGAACGCTTTTCTGAATCGACTGCACAGTCCAGAGCACCCTGTCCTGGTTTTTGACGGGGCGATGGGCACCTCGTTGCAAACCCAAAACCTCACCGAAGAAGACTTTGGGGGTGCTGAATATGAAG
>JBARXP010000171.1:0-18437 GCA_049647405.1 Elainellaceae cyanobacterium
TCAATAAGTCTTACTAATGCGAATTTTCTCAACTGCGAGCCTTGTTGAGAATGATGAATAGGCTCTGCATCTTCCAGACGCAGGAAACACAAGGCTTTGAACCTTTTGCTTAACCCGAACTCACGTTAAAAACTGTAAACTCTCTACGATGAAGAGTGATTTTTGCAAGAACATAGAAACATAGACTTGTAGTCAGTTTCCCTTTCATCCTTACGCCTCAAGGAAAACTCGTTGAACCACTCCCCCCAACCCAAAGACCCAGATGAAGCTCGTAAACCGTTGTCCCCAGTTTCCAGGGATAGCTTGTTTTCGCTTGTGTTTGGTGTGTTCTGGGCAGGAATGACCGGGATGGTCTTTTCTCTACTGCCGATTTGGGGCGGGTTTAGTGGATTAGCGATCGCCATTGTTTACGCTGAATTGGTGTGTCGGTTTCAGCGACGCGCTATCTGGGGTGCGACGGGAATCGCAGTGTTGATGGCGATTGTTTGCTCTACTCAAGACTCTATCCTGTCTGGCTACATCGTCGGTATGACTCTCGCCATCAACGCCTGGATCTTTGGCACTCTAGGAACCACGATGTTGACCCTGATGAGTCATCAACAGACGTTTGCCAGACTTGCCGGACTGTTGGCCGGAGCCTTGGGCATCGGTTGGGCGATCGCCGTTTTTTTAGAATAAAATCACCAGCACCGATAGGCTTCAACTGAATGATGGAGATCGCGCCATGCTTCTTAAACGGCGATCGCCCCTTCTCCACGCCATGCCGATAGTTGAGCGAGTGAGCGATCGCGATATTTGCCGTAGCGCTCACACGTGTGGCAGCGCGGTCACGCACTCACGATTTTAGAAAGTGTTGCTTCCGGCTTACTCGATGCCGCAAGGCTGGCTGAGGCATTGACAAGCTATTGCCTGCTATGAGTTCATTGCTTGGTATGTAAGTCTATAAAGAAAATTAACTGTGCTTTACTATGGGTTTTTGGAATCAGGCAATAGAGGTTTAATCATTTCCAAAAGCTCTGGAATATCATTGTCAACAACATCCCATAGCGTATTGATATCCACACGATCATACTGATGAGCAAGAATATCCCTCATTCCAGCAATATATTTCCAAGGGATTATGGAATGACTATCCCGAAATTCTCTTGATAATCTTTTAGCAGCTTCACCGACAACAATGACTTGATAAAGAATAGCAGACTGCTTCTCTTCATTAACAGCTAGCTCTTGCTTGGTAAGCCCTGAAGCAAACCTTATAATTCGACCTGCTGCATGATTAATATCAAGTAATGAAGCCTCATCCCTGTTCATAAATCGTTTGCGCTGAGCCTAGAATTTCATGGCGGCGAATCCAATTTTCGCTAGATTCAATCGAGCTTTTGACCACGATATCAACAGGGCGCTTGAGAAGAGATTCTAGCTCGTGCTTAATTTTTGCCAGAGTAAGCAAGCCCTGCCTTGCCTCTGGCGTAAATGCAATCAATAGATCGATATCACTTTCGTCTTTGAAATCGTCTCGCAAGACTGAGCCAAATAGAGCTAAATGCGTGATTTCCCAGTGTTGGCAAAAAGTAGCGATATCGTCATTAGATATGCTGAATCGATTTTGAACTTTGGGATCAAGCTGCGTCAGCATCATGCACATGAGATATGGATGGTCTGATTATAGTTCAGGGTGCAATGTCGAGTTTTGGGCAGGCGATCGCACTTACTCACGCCACGACGACCAGCTTATGTAAAAGAATCGCTCATCCCTTTTGTAGGACTTGTCGCTTATTTTTCACTCTCAATATTGCCTCTCATCACACGGCGATCGCCCCTTGTCCTCGCCATGCCGATAGTTGAGCGAGTGAGCGATCGCGATATTTGCCGTAGCGATCGCGCTTATTGCGAATGCGTTCGGGCAGGGTGGGAAGGATGCCAAAGTTGGGCGGCATCGGCTGAAAATGCTTTGGCTCTGCGGAGCTAATGAAAGCGAAGAGCGCCCCCATCATCGTGGTGTCGGGCAGGGCGATGGGGGTTTGACCGAGGGCAACTCGGGCGGCGTTGGTGCCTGCTAGCCAGCCTCCGGCGGTGGCGGCGGTGTAGCCTTCGGTGCCGACCAGTTGTCCGGCGGCGAGCAGGGTGGGGCGATCGCGAAACTGGAGGGTGGCGTCGAGCAGCTCTGGCGAATTGATAAACGTGTTGCGGTGCATCACCCCCATGCGGACAAACTCGGCGTTTTCGAGTCCAGGAATCATCCGAAAGATTCGCTTTTGCTCGCCCCAGCGCAGGTTTGTTTGAAAGCCGACCATGTTCCAGAGCTGTCCGGCTTTGTCTTCCTGGCGCAACTGCACGACCGCATAGGGACGCTTGTCGCGGTTTTCTTTGAAGTCGCCCAGGCGAGCATCAAACAAGCCCACGGGCTTCATGGGGCCGTAGCGCATGGTGTCTTCGCCCCGCTTTGCCATTTCTTCGATGGGCAGGCAGGCTTCAAAAAACTTCGCGGTTTCCCGCTCAAAATCTTTCAGCTCGGCTTGCTCTGCCTCGCAGATAGCGTGCCAATACTGAAGGTACTGCTCTCGGTTGAGGGGGCAGTTGAGGTAGGCGGCTTCGCCTCGGTCGTAGCGGGAAGCGAGAAACGCAATCTCCTGATTGATCGACTCGCCCACCACAATCGGGCTGGCAGCGTCGAAAAAGCTCATGTAGGCCATGCCCGTAAATTCTTGTAGCTCTGTAGCGAGAGCTTCGCTGGTGAGGGGGCCAGTTGTGAGTACGGTGATGGCATCTTGAGGAATGGAGCGCACCTCACCCCGACGCAGCTCAACCAGAGGGTGAGAGGCGAGGGTTTCTGTCAGGTCGCGGCTAAACACGGCGCGGTCAACGGCCAGCGCTCCCCCGGCGGGAACTTGGTGATCGTCGGCTTTGCCAATGATGATGGAGCCAAGCTGACGCAGCTCTTCGTGAAGCAGGCCAGAGGCGCGATCGCTCGACATTGCCCCAAAGGAGTTGCTGCATACCAGCTCGGCGAGGTGTTCTGAATGGTGTGCCGGACTCAGCTTCTCCGGGCGCATTTCGTGCAAAATGACAGGAACCCCGGCCTGAGCAATCTGCCAAGCAGCTTCGGTGCCAGCGAGACCGCCTCCAATGACGTGTATGGGCTGAAGAGACTTGCGAGTTGGGTCTGTCATAAAATCACGAATGAAATACTTCCGCGAGTGAACCATGTTGAAAGCCCATCGCTCAATCCCAAACTGTTGAGGTGAGGTGGCGTGCCGTTGTCATTATGTCGTAGAAGATAGCCTATTGCATGGTCTTTTGCAGAAAGAATCTCTAAGAGGATGTTTGAGCAGTCGTCAATGCGACTTCAGATCTCCCCTAGCGCCCCTTGAAAAGGAGAATCGGAATCAAAGTCCCCCTTCTCTCTAGCGGTAGCGGCGCGGAGCGCGGGGATTGAGGGGGATCAGTATTGTTCCAGCGTGTTTGTTCCAGCGTGTTGTTTAATACTTTTCAAACATCCTCTAAACCAAATTGCGTATACCGCCAGACTTTTAATCATACTTATGGATTCTCCCCTTTATTTTCTCATCGCAGTCATTCCGATCGCCACCGTTTTTTTGCTGCTGGTGGTGGCTCGACGCCCAGCGGGACAGGCCATGCCCCTGGCATATTTCGTGACCATAGCGATCGCTCTTTGGATCTGGCAAATGCCCTTCGTAGAAGTCGCTGCGTCGAGCGTGCAAGGCGCTGTCGCTGCGCTCGAAATTCTCTACATCGTCTTTGGAGCCATGCTGCTGCTGAATACGCTGCAAGAATCAGGGGCGATCGCCAGCATTCGCCAGAGTCTGTTGGGCATCTCGCGCGATCGGCGGGTACAGGTGATCATCATTGCCTGGTTATTCGGTGGCTTCATCGAAGGTGCATCTGGCTTTGGCACTCCTGCTGTGATTACAGTGCCGCTGCTGGTGGCGATCGGGTTCCCAGCCACGGCAGCCGTGATATCAGCTCTGATCATTCAAAGCACACCATCCACGTTTGGAGCGGTGGGCACACCTCTAATTATCGGCATTGACAATGGATTGCAGGGTGTTGCTGCCGTTGAGGAGCATTTAACTCAGTTAGGGCTGACTCAAGCTGAATATATTAAAGTCGTAGGCCAATGGGCAGGGATTCTGCACGGCATCATCGGC
This sequence comes from Elainellaceae cyanobacterium, assembly GCA_049647405.1. Classification (GTDB taxonomy): domain Bacteria; phylum Cyanobacteriota; class Cyanobacteriia; order CAKZMO01; family CAKZMO01; genus CAKZMO01. The sequence continues at coordinate 4,170 of JBARXP010000171.1, forward strand.
ACGTTTTTGCCGCTGGTGCTATTGCTGGTGCTGACCCTTGGATTTGGCGATCGCCCTTTTCGTCTAGCTCTGCGAGATGGCCTTGCCGCCTGGAAATTTGCTCTTTTCGCTGGACTGGCCTTTACGATACCCTACACCCTCACTGCCGTATTCATTGGGCCAGAATTTCCAACCCTCATGGGGGGGCTGATCGGCTTGAGTCTCGTCGTTCCTGCGGCGCGGCGTGGCATTTTAGTGCCAGAAACGCCTTGGGATTTTCCACCCCAATCTCAGTGGCCTGACCCGTGGCGAAGCCAACTTTCCTCCACAGATCAACCCACTCCGAGCGAGGCACCCACCATGTCAGCCCAACGAGCTTGGTTCCCCTATGTGATGCTGGGAGCGCTGTTGCTGGTGACGCGTCTAGAGTTTCTTCCCATTCGAGGCTGGTTGCAATCCGTTAGGCTAACCTGGCCCTCCATTTTTGGGACAGCGGTGACGGCCTCGACACAACCCCTCTACCTCCCCCCCACGGTCTTCATTGTCGTAGTTATTCTCACCGCCTTTATCCAAGGAATGAAACCTGCCACCGTAGGACGAGCCGTCGTCCGAGTGTTACCCATGCTGAAGAAAACGATCCTGGCTCTGGGATCGGCAGTGCTGATGGCTAGGGTGTTTATTAACTCTGGAGTGAACACCTCTGGGCTGGTCAGCATGCCCCTTACCCTGGCGGATGGCATGGCCGCCCTCACGGGACAAACCTGGCCCTTTTTTGCTCCCGTCGTTGGCACGATTGGATCGTTTGTCGCAGGCAGTGTCACCGTGAGCAATCTGATGTTCTCCGTGTTTCAGTTTGGAGTGGCCTTACAAGTGGGACTGGCTCCAGCTCTAGGCTTGGGCCTTCAATGCGTAGGAGCATCCGCAGGCAACATCATCTGCGTGTCTAACGTGGTGGCCGCAGAAGCTACCGTGGGTCTGGCTGGACGGGAAGGTCTTTTGATGCGGAAAGTCCTGCTGCCAACGCTGTATTACATGGGATTTGCCGGATTGCTCGGCGTCTTGGCATCGTTGGTGACAGGCAGAGTCTTCCCCTAATCCAACTCTTCATAACGGGGTTACCCAGCTCATAACGGGTTTACCCAGCCGATCGCCCTGCTCCACGCGAGCCTGCCAGTGGGCCAAACAAAAAGCAAGCCGATGAAAACCGACTTGCTCTCGTGATAATTAGGTAACCCTAACTAAATGATGCCGTAGGGTGCCGTTAGGCGTAGCCGTAACGCACCACTTTATACGGCTTTGATGCGTTACGCTGTCGCTAACACATCCTACGAATAATTAAGATCACCTACTTATTTCCCTTGCGGATGACTCAGCAGTAAGGACAAGAATAGAGAACGGACATCAGGATTAGGCGATCGCCCGCTGTTCTCATTGCTCCAAACAACTCAGTCTCGTCTAGGTTATTCTTTGTTCGACAGCTTATCCATGAGCTGACTTCTCTGTCCCAAAATTTGCTCTTTAACAGAAGCAAAATCGCTAGACAGTTCCGATCGGGTCGAAGCTTTCAGCATGTAGCGATAGACAAACCATGCTGCATAGGCAATCCCAATCGTTTCAAAGGTTGGAGCCAATAGAGGAATTTCGTTAATGGCTCCAAGAACGGCGAGGGCGATCTTTGCAAAAACAATGACGGAAAGAAACAGGCCAACCGTGACCAGAGGCCGACGATATTCGCTGAAGAAATCACCAATATAGGCGGGTAGCTCAGCCAAAAAACTAGAGGCTTGCTCACCAAGCTTTTGCCATTGCTCTTTGGCCTGCTCAGAGGAAGACATTTTGCGCATTGTTCCAGATTCTGGAGCGTCGATGTCTACAGGAGCATCTTGCTTCACTTCAGGTTCCATAGTTTCACCTTAGGGAGTTAACACGTTGAGACTGTGGACAATATGCTGACAGTGCTGATAGACGATGGGTATCCAGGAAAGATTTTTCGTTACCTTTGCAAAAGAATAGACAAGAATCTTTAAGATCAAATCAGTTCTATCAGCGTTGATAATTTTGAGAAATGATACGGAAGAGAAGCATCAGCGTAGCGATAACTGGGAGAGTTATCAGCCTGTGACTCTTGGGTTTAAGATTCACAAGATGCTCGATCGCGGGTATCACTCTTCAATTCAGCAATGCGAATGAATCGATTTTGTTAAACAATACAACTCGATTCTTAGCTGCCAAACACAGTAGACACTAGACCACTGCTCATAGAATTTCAAGCCTCATTATGCCAGAGACTGACCCCCTTGCGTCTATTGCCCCACTCCAATCCCCACTCCAGGCTCAACTCCAACGATTGGCGATCGCCCCTTCTCAGATTGAAGCTGCGGGTCTAGTCTTGACCTCATCTCAGCACCATTATTTATGTCGGGTGCTGCGGCTGCGACCGGGCGATCGCTTCATTGCCCTAGACGGACGGGGATCAGCATGGTTGGCGGAGTTGGCTGACGCGGATGGGCTGGCAATCGCTGATCTGGTGTCTACTCTGCATGATGGGGAGCACGAGGCCAATGCTGCTGTATTCCAAACAGTGACGCTGCTGATGGCGATGCCAAAACAGGGGATGGATGAGGTTGTGCGCCAGAGTACGGAGCTTGGGGTGACCGAGGTGCAGCCGATTGTGAGCGATCGCACTATTCTCAAGCCCAGTGCCCAAAAAGTTGAGCGGTGGCGACGCATTGCCGCCGAGGCGGCTGAGCAATCTGAACGGCTGATCATTCCGACTGTGGCTGAGCCGATGAAATGGGCAGATTACCTACAGCTCAACGGTGAAGAATCAGATCAAGATGCCGAACGCTCTCCCCATTGCTACATTTGCGTCGCCAGGGGCGATGTGCCAAATTTCCTCACCTGCCTCCACCGTGAATCTGGCTGGAAAACGGGCGGTGTCACCCTTGCCATTGGCCCAGAAGGCGGCTGGACGGAAGCGGAGACTGAGAGGGCGATCGCCCACCATTTCACGCCAGTTTCCCTGGGACAATCTATTCTGCGAGCCGTCACCGCCCCGATCGCCGCCCTGTCGCTGATCATGGCTGCCCGAGAACTTGAATCTACCCGGTAGGGGCGCACGGCTGTGCGCCCCTACCAAATTCGTCCCGAATAGGATGAATTTACAAACCCGACATCACCTCGCGAGCCGCGTCGAGGGTGCGCTGCACGTCTTCGTCGGTGTGCGCCAGAGAGGTAAACCCAGCCTCAAACTGAGATGGAGCCAGATAGACACCATGCTCTAACATGCCCCGGTGGAAGCGGCCAAACTTTTGGCCGTCCGACTGCTTCGCGTCGTCGTAGTTGTGAACCGGGCCAGGGTTGAAGAAGAAGCCAAACATGGCGCTGATCTGGCCGCCGCAGGCGTCGTGCCCGGTTTCTTTGGCGATCGCCAACATGCCATCGGCCATCTTTTTCGTGATCTGGTCGAGTTGTTCGTAGGTTCCAGGACGCTTCAGCAGTTCTAGGGTCTTGATGCCTGCGGTCATCGCGAGGGGGTTGCCCGACAGGGTTCCGGCTTGGTACATGGGGCCAGCCGGAGCCACCATTTCCATGATGTCTTTGCGTCCGCCGTAGGCTCCAACGGGGAGGCCACCGCCGATGATTTTGCCGAGGGTGGTGAGGTCAGGGGTGACGCCAAACTTCTCTTGGGCACCACCGTAAGCGATGCGAAATCCGGTCATAACTTCATCGAACACGAGCAGCGCTCCGTGAGCCTGGGTCAGTTCGCGCAGCCCTTCCAAAAATCCAGGCTGGGGCGCAATAAAGCCGGAGTTGCCGACAACAGGCTCTAGAATCAGTCCGGCAATCTCGCCCGGATTTTCTTCAAACAGTTTTTTGACTGCTTCTAAGTCGTTGTAGGGAGCGGTAAGAGTGCTGGCCGTGGCCGCCTTCGGCACACCCGGAGAGTCAGGTAATCCGAGGGTGGCGACACCCGATCCGGCCTTCACCAAAAACATATCGGCGTGCCCGTGGTAGCAGCCTTCAAATTTGATGACTTTTTCGCGTCCGGTAAAGGCTCGCATCAGGCGCAACACAGCCATACAGGCTTCTGTGCCGGAGTTGACAAAGCGCACCATCTCGATGCTGGGCACGGCGTCAATCACCATCTCTGCCAACACATTTTCGAGATAGCAGGGTGCGCCAAAGCTGGTGCCTTTGTCTAGAGCGTCGTGCAATGCGCCAATCACTTCGGGGTGAGCATGACCGCAGATGGCAGGCCCCCAAGTGCCCACATAGTCGATGTATTGGTTGTTATCGACATCCCAAATGTAGGCTCCCTTGACCCGGTCGAAGACGATGGGCTGGCCGCCCACAGACTTAAACGCCCGCACGGGAGAGCTTACACCACCGGGCATGAGCGATTGAGCTGCGGAAAAAATTTCTTCTGATTTTGTAGTTTTAATCGGTGTTGTAACCAAGGGAATCTCCTTCTTCTCGTCCTGTTTTTCTGTGCTGTTGGCTATGCTTTTGGATAATTTTTCAGCAAGTGAGGCTGGGGATGGGTCGCTTGCTTGTTCAACCCTCTCCTGTTGGGTCAATGCCCGGTGAAGGCGAAGCCAGACCGTGATTATTATCCTACTCAAATCCGGCTCACGGACTGACCTGTAGTAAAGCGTTATGCAGTGTGAATTTGTGAATCAGCTCAGTGAATCAGCTCTGGGCAGCGGCAGCAGGCTGAATCGATCGCTGGAGTCCGCTGAGGGCGATTTCTGCCAGCAGGGCCAGCAGCGCAATGGGGATAGCTCCGACCAGCAGCACCGAAGGGTCGTAGAGGGCAAACCCCAGCACAATGAAGTCGCCTAGACCGCCTGCCCCGATGAATGCCGCTAGGGTCGCGCTGGCGATGACTTCAATCGCGGCTGTCTTGATCCCCGCGATGATGATGGGCAATGCCAGGGGCACTTCAATGATCTGCAAAATTTCCCGGTTTGACATGCCCATGCCAACGGCAGCTTCACGAATGTTGGCATCAATGCCGCGAAAGGCGACATCGGTGCTGATCAGGATGGGCGGCATCACGAGCAAGGTGAGGGCGATCGCCGCCGACTGAAAGCTGAGCCCGAAGTAGGGGATCGCCAGAAACAGCACCGCCAAACTGGGGATCACTCGCAGGGCGTTGAAGCCGTTGATCAGCACCGTTGAGGCAAAGCGCGATCGCGCACTCCAAAATCCGAGGGGTAGCCCTAGCGTGACACCGATCGCCAGCGGCACGGCGACCAAGATGATATGGCGCATAAAGGCACTGCCCAGCCGCTCCGGATTGGAGACGGCGTAGTCCCAGGCTTGCAAAAAAGTATCCATCGGTTATCGTTTGGTATCTCGTGCGATCGCCCCTATTTCCCGCTCGGTTACAGCCATGACTACACCAGCCAGCCTGTTTCGTCTTCGTCATGGCGCTGACGATGATATTCCGCAGGGGTGAGTGGCTGTGGGGGTTGAGTCGGGGGTTGAGCGGGCTGTTGCATGGCCTGAGATGGTTGCATGGCCTGAGGAGACGGTGCTAACTCGCTCTGGTGCTGACACCAGAGATACAGTGCTTCTTCAATGGCCTGAGCGCGATCGCCACTCCATGCATCCACCACATCCATCAGCTCATTGTCGATCATGACAACGACCTGCTGCTTTGAACTCGACACCCTTAACTCCTTACCTCGGCTCATCCCATTGTTTATCCTACGTAGGAACATGTTCTAGCTTAACGGGGATGTTGCTTCAACGGAAACTGGAAGAGAAGCTGCATAAGAATAAGCTCCATAACTCCACAAAAAGAAGCTGCATGAAAAGAAGCTGCATGAAAAGAAGCTGCATGAAAAAGAAATGGAGAGCCTGTCACCTTATGTGCCCTTCTCAAGCTGGTTTTTGTGATGTGCGCTACATTCCCCTTTCCATTTGTAACCAAAATCTGGTCTGCTCCTAAAGAAAACCTTTGGGTAGACGCGGGATCGCGAAAACCGTGTCTACCCTGAGTGAAAGTAGTCCCCCATTGACGAGAGTGGAGGAAGGGAGTCTTATGGCACAGAGCTTTGGTTTAATTGGTCTTGCAGTAATGGGTGAAAATCTGGCGCTCAACATTGAGCGCAACGGGTTTTCTATTTCTGTTTACAATCGGTCGCGAGAAAAAACTGACGCCTTTATGGCCGATCGCGCCCAAGGAAAAAACGTCAAGCCCACCTATTCGCTGGAAGAGTTTGTCAGTTCTTTAGAGCGCCCTCGACAAATTTTAATTATGGTGAAGGCGGGCAAACCCGTCGATATGGTGATCGATCAGCTCAAGCCCTTGCTTGACGAAGATGACATGATCATCGATGGCGGTAACTCGCTCTACGAAGACACAGAGCGCCGGGTTAAAGATTTAGAATCAACCGGGCTGCGCTTTATTGGCATGGGCGTCAGCGGCGGCGAAGAAGGTGCCCTCAATGGCCCTAGCCTGATGCCGGGTGGCACAAAAGAAGCCTACGAATCTATCGAGCCTATCGTCACTAAGATTGCGGCTCAAGTCGATGATGGCCCCTGCGTCACCTACATCGGCCCAGGCGGCTCAGGCCACTATGTCAAGATGGTTCACAACGGCATTGAGTATGGCGACATGCAGCTGATTGCCGAGGCATACGATTTGCTGAAGAATGCTGGAGGGCTTGACCATAACCAGCTTCATCAGGTGTTTTCGGATTGGAACAAGACCCCTGAGCTTGATTCTTTCCTAATTGAGATCACGGCAGATATCTTCTCCAAGATCGATCCCGATACGGGCTTGCCGATGGTTGATGTGATTGTCGATGCCGCTGGGCAGAAAGGCACGGGCCGCTGGACGGTAATGAGCGCACTGGAACTGGGTGTTCCCATTCCGACCATCATCGCAGCCGTCAACGCTCGCATCACCTCGTCTTACAAGTCAGAGCGGGTTGAAGCGGCGAAGCAGCTGAGTGGCCCCACAGGCAAATATGAAGGCGATATCAGCACGTTCACCAACATGGTGCGTGACGCTTTGTATTGTTCCAAGATTTGTTCCTATGCTCAGGGCATGGCGCTTTTAGGAAAAGCTTCTGCCGAGTATGGTTATGACCTCGACTTGGGCGAAGCAGCTCGCATTTGGAAGGGCGGCTGCATCATCCGGGCGGCATTCTTAAACAAAATTAAGCAGGCGTTTGATCAAAATCCTGGGTTGCCCAACCTGTTGCTGGCTCCCGAGTTCATCCAAACTATTCTCGATCGGCAAGAGGCATGGCGCGAAGTGTTGGCGATCGCCGCTAAGCTCGGCATCCCGGTTCCGGCCTTTAGCGCATCACTCGACTACTTCGACAGCTACCGTCGAGCATCGCTGCCGCAAAACCTGACCCAGGCTCAGCGCGACTACTTCGGGGCTCATACCTATGAGCGGGTCGATAAGCCCGGAAGCTTCCACTTTGACTGGTTCTAAGAAGATGTTTGAGAAGTCGTCAATGCGACTTCAGATCCCCCCTAGCCCCCCTTGAGAAAGGGGGAACCGGAATCAAAGTCCCCCTTTTTTAAGGGGGATTTAGGGGGATTTGGGGGGATCAATATTGTTCCAGCGTGTTGTTTAATCCTTTTCAAACACCCTTTGAGTAACGGGTTCCAAGAGCGAATCTGAACTCAATCCTCCCGATTTGTGGATGTTCCCGTCATTGGTTATGGCTACAGCCAGTAGCCTTAAGGCAATTTTGTGGGCGCGCGGTGCGCGCTCACAAAATTGTCTATGTCCTAACTCAGCTGACTACAGCGATAACTTGGCAACGCCTGATAGACATTGATTTGACATTGACAGAGATTCTCATAGAACAAGCCACAGCCATCGCTGGAGAGAGTCATGGCTAGAAGGTAAAGGTTGTTCGCAATACTCCAGTTAATGCCGTGTCGTTGTCATCAAATCCTTCGGGGTTAAAGACTGCAAAAACACCAGGCGTGATGCTAATGTTGTCATTCACGCGCACGTTGAAATATGCCTCTAAATGATACGGGTCGGCATCTTCAGGGTTAAACGCGTCTCCTCCGGTTGAGTCTCGGTTAAGCGGTTGCCCAAAGATCAGCGCTGCGGTGTTTCCTTCACTAAACACATCGCTGAAATGTAGCCCCACCAACCAGCTAATAAAGTTAGTCGATGCATCAACATCCACCAACTCAGAAAAGATGTAGCTACCAGAGAGCGTCAAATCGACCTTAGGCAGAAATTGCCAGTTCGCAGTTGCACCGATTGAATTTAATCGAATTCCTTCATCCAAAACGGCAAGTACTCCATTCCCTCCCGTCTTTTCTAGCTGATCAGCATCGGGGGTAAACAATACTGAACCAATGTCTGATGAGCTGAGTCCAGTGCCAAGAATATTGATTTGGTGGTAGCTATTGGCGTAGTTCAAACCCAACGTGAGCGTGTCAGTGGGAGTTGCTGTCAACTGAGATGAAATGACATGGCTACCGTTAAATAAGCCTGCCCCTAGTGGGGTTGGGTCAGGGCTGAGCAATCCATTGTTTTGAACAACACGGGCGTTAACGCTGCCATAGAGTGCCCGCAAATTGATGTCGTCAGAGATATTCCAGATAAATCCTGCGGCAGATGCAAGCCCGATACCGGAGGTACCTCCCGAAACTCGAACCGCCGAGTTGTCAACTGTGGCAAAGCGAGAAATGGCACCTTGACTATCATCAGCAAATGGGGCGATCGCCGGGAATGCATCGGTGACTTCAGCATTAGAACCAACAAACATCGTCAGGCGGTTGCTGACCGGAAAAATATAGAGGAGTTTATACAGCGCAATATCATTGGCGTCTCGACTCGATAAGTCACTTGGGTTGGTCAGTCCAAATTGGGGAGCCGTCCCTAAACTGACATTGCTGGCTGTGCCAAAGACCGGATCTCCAAGGCCGAGTGTGCCAGGAATACTGCCCGTCGGGTTATCAGCCCCACCGCCAAAGTTATAAGATTGCAGACCCGTAATGAGTAAATCACTTCCAGTGAAGCTCGTTGTGAGATTGAGGCGCATTCGATTGTTGAACACAATCTGGGCATCATCGTCGATACCTCCACTGGCTCCAGCAATGCTAAAAACGACCTCACCATTGAGTTTGGTGGTAGTTGAAAACTGATTTGCTTCAAGCTCGGCGGTTCGAGCTTCCAATACATCTACTCGACCCCGTAAAGTTGCTAATTCGGCAGCAAACTCTTCTTGCAACCGTTGCAAGGTTGCTAATTCATCGCGGCTAACTGCATCCGCTAAACCTGCGGCAATCAGGTCATTCACTCGATCTAAACAGGCATTAAGCCCAGCCGCAAACTCAAAGCGGCTCAACGCGCGATCGCCTCGGTAGGTGCCATCGGGATAGCCTGCAATACAGCCGTAGCGTTCAACCAAAGACTGCAACGCTTGAAATGCCCAATCAGTAGGCTGCACATCAGAGAGTTGTGACACAGACGTGACTTGCCCAAAAGGATCACTCTCTGCCAGTTGAAACATAGAGGGGGATGGCTCTGAAGCTGCTGGTTCTGGATAGACCAAACCCGAAAGCAAACACAACAAACCTGTACCTATTTTTGATAGACGATTTTTTGATAGACAATAGTCTTGACTTGGAATCATATAAACCTCTAAATCTCACACACACCCATATAGGGAAAGCTTCTTAATAGACGCGTTGAACCGTTTACAGTCGTTGACAGTATTGAAGTCATTATTGAAGTCATTGCGATGAATCACACATCATAGATTCGGCTTTCAGGAGCCTCAGGATGCTCTAAGCAATACTGTTCAAATCGCGTCATATCTCGCTTGGTGCGCTGCCGAGATTTCGCTGCCATAATTTCTTCGACAATATCCCAGGCAACCGCCGCCGCTGAAGACGTTAAGCCCTGCTGTTCGGAGATCGTGAGAGCATTGTCTAGGGCTTCAACCAATTCTTGATCCAGCTTGGATTCGGATGAATTGGATTCGGATGAATCGGATTCGGATGAATTGGATGCGGAGGAATTGGATGCGGAGGAATTGGATGACTGCGAGATCCTAGGCGATTGCGAAATCCTTAATGAAAGTCGTGTAGACTTAATTGCCGGACGGCGCTCTAAGGCTTGAACCATTTTTGTATCCTCTGACTCCATTTGATACTCTATTGATAAGTTAAGGCAATTTCGGAGCCAAAAAGATATAAACTCTGTTTATGTCTCATAATCCTTGCTTATCTCATCTGATTCGGAGGCAGTTGTATTCGGTTGATTCAGGCGTATTCGGGCGTATTTGACTGAGATAGCGCTCTGTGGCGATCGCCCTTCTCAATTCAAAAAGGTGAAGCGAACGTGTGCAGAAATATCTTGTATCCCTTGCCCAACAAGGCTTAATAGCTCAGATATAGATGCAGATATAGCTAGTAGCCCCATAACAAGATTGTGGGCACGCGCCGCGTGCCCACAGTTATATCTATGTCTCAGATAAGCCGATTACAGCCATAAATGGCTCAAAAAGTGGTTCAAACCGTAATCGATGACTCGTCTACAGGGAGGAAGATTGTCAGCACCTCGCCCTGTTGAGGATATTGGCGAACGGTAAATTTGCCGCCCAAGGCTTGAAATAAGTTCTTGGTGACATCGAGGTTGAGGCTGAGGTTGCCCGTCTCAGGTTGGAACATCAACAGTTGACCGACGGATTGTAGGGTCGAGTCGAAAATCGAATGGCCCGGTGGCATGGGAAAGTCGCAGACGGTTTGAGTTTTGTGGGGGTCTGCGCCTGCGTTGACACTCTGAGTCGAGCCAAACCGAGAATAAAACTGAAGCTTTAGCTGATTGCCTGCGGGCACGACTCGCATTTCAATATGGCTACCCGCAGGTAGGGCATGGGTGAGGCGATCGATGAGTCCAGTTAACACCTGATCGAGCAGGGTAGAATCACTCAGCACGGGAGGAACGTGGTGGGGCATCACCAGGTCTAGGGTGAGGTTGTGCTGCTCGGCCTGCTGCTGCCAGCGCATTCGATTTTGCTGCAAGATACGGTCAAGGGAAATGGCTGCTAAAGGCCCAAGCGGAGAATTAGTCGGCTGAGTTTCTAGCTCCACCGCTCGAAAAATCAGCCCAAAGCGGTCGATTTGCTTGGTGCATTCTCGATCGATGACGGCAAGGCGCTTCATCACCTGCTCTGCCAGATCTTTGCGCCTCAATAAGAGGCGGGTCATCGTGCGAATGGTCGAAAGAGGCGTGCGAACTTCATGGGCGATCGCCCGCAACAGCTCAGCGTCAATCGAGCGCGTTGAAGACGGGTAGGAAGCCGCCGCTGCATCTATGGGAGAAGCCGCATTGGCGATGTCTGACTCGTCATCCCACGGCGATCGCATGGCTGCATTGAGATGGGGAGCCGACGTTGACTTCCAAAAGCGAGAGTGATCATGAATTGACTTGGGCAGATTGAGATTGAGCAGCTTTTTAGCGGCAGTTTTCCGATCGACTGAGCTGGGTCGGTTGTTTTGACGCCATTGTTTTGACCGGGAGATGACCGTTGGATCGGGCATATTGGCTAGCATCAGATGGCTGAAGTCACTCACCAGCCGATAGTCGGGTGTAACAGGTGCAAACTGGTCAACAAACCTGTCGAGTTGGTGAAGCAAGTGAGGCACCGTCATTTCCATGCGCGATCGCAGAGCACGCCAACATTGCCACACGACTTCTGGCGTAAACGAAAACATAAAGTGTTCGTTTCCCGCATCAGATATTGACTCTACAGACGGGTGAGAGCGCCGAGCAGCGCCAGAACTGGCCGCACCCGATGCCTTGTCTTTGGGATGAGCCGAAGTGCTGAGCGCCATTACCAAACTAAAATCTGCCGTGAGCACCAGACAAAAGGGCTCTACCCCGAGAGGGTCATCAGACATCAGGGGAAGAGTGGCCGTCGCAGCCTGGGCTGACTGAATGATGTGAGAGGCAGACGGCAACTGTAGGCGAGAAGCTGCATACAGCGAATCAACACTCCCGGTCAAAGTCCAGCTTGAAAATCGAGAAATCAATCGCGACTCGCTCAAGACAGGCAACGGCCCAGAAATGACTAACCCTTCGATCGGCAACGCATTGCCCTCAGAACTGAGCGTGGGTAAAGCGTCGAGCGATCGCCCTAGCAAATCGTCTAGTCCTGCAACGGCTCCATACCACTCTCGTCGAGGCCGCGAGCCATTGAGCTGCCTGCCAGAAGCCGATCGGTTTTCCAACGCATGGGCTTCAGATTGAGCCGCATCAGACCGCAAAGCCTGACGCTCAATCGCCATAATTTCTCCAAAGGTTGGAAGATACCACTTACATGCAGACATGGGTTTCAGGCTAGGCATTATGAATGTAGAGAGGGCAACTTAAATCTCATCGATTAGATTACTCACCTGTAGCCGTCTGATCTGGAGTGTGAGCAGTGGAGCCATTGCTCATACACAATTCACAAACGGATCACAAACGAATGGCTACAACTATGAAGATAATAGCCAAGCCTCTATTCTGGATAGACTTAAAACCGAACAGAGAAGTCGCGATCTCCCCCGCAATAATTTTATGGCTGCGACTTCAAACCGTTTTGCTCGCGCTTTGATCGCGTTGAGGGCGTGCCATTGCTGCGATGCCAGCCACCGAAATCTGCTGTAGCGCCAAAGTCGCAGCGGCTGCTCGAATGGTTGCCCCTGTCGTGTAGATGTCGTCGATCAAAATGACCTTGCGATGGGGCGATCGCCCCGATTTCCGAAGACAGGTTCGGTTAACCCGAAATGCCCCGGTCAAGTTGTGTTCTCGTTGGGTAACAGATAAACCAAACTGCGCCTCAGTTGATCGACTCCGTTCTAAAAGCGATGGCAGCAGCTTAAAGCCCGTGATGTCACAAAAGCCAGCAGCGATCAGTTCAGCCTGGTTGTAGCCGCGCTGAGCTTGCTTTTCTGCATGGAGTGGAATCGGAACCACAACGGTAGATTGGCTCAGGGAAGCGGGAGGCGTCAGATTAGCCTTGACCCACAGATGCCCCAACTCTTGCCCTAGCCGATGACCCAACGCCTCTTGGTTGCCATATTTGAGGGTGGCGATCGCCCGCTTGAGACTGCCCTGGTAGTTGCCCCACGAGAGCAGGCAGGTTGGGGCTGACCCAGCATCTGGGTTTAACTGCAAAGAAACCTGCTCTATTCCTTGCTTAAGGCTCAACTGACCCTGCTGAATTTGTCGCCAGCAGTCGATGCAGCAGACATCAGAAGCCGAGCGATCGCACATGGCACACGACGACACCAGCAACGCATCAAAGACATGGTCAAAGATTTGATCAACGATCCGGTGTAGCTTAGTGAATGCAGTCATCGGCAGATTCTCCAGCAAATTCTCAAAAAGACTGAACCAATCAACGAGATTGAAAAGAGTGTAACGAAACTTTGCACCGCCTCATCTCGTACCAATACCGAGTCTTTGTTGGCTCCCTGTATATTCACGGCAGTATTTTTGGTGATTCTCAGTGTTTTTGGTGATCCCTCGTGCCATGCCTCAGTCCAATTGGCCTGACACCCCTCATCCGTAGCGATTGAGTCAATCGACCATGGCGTTAAAAATTGTTACTCATCTTGTCTTTTGTTGCGTGAGGCGCAGTTTTTTAAGGAGAATTCGCTATGCTTCACATAGCAATATTGATGTGGTCAGTGTGGCCACAGAGCCATATCTCAGACCTGTTATAAGATAATGAAAACGCAGGCTGGCTCGCATTTTTTTGTAGTTGAAACCTGAAATCGTCTGAAACTCTCTGTAGTAGTTTGTAGTAGCAGTAGTTTGTAGTAGCTATCATTAACGGTTTTTATCAAATACCTTGATTCCCCCATGGCTTTGATCACACAGCAAAATCGTAGGCAGCAAAATCTACCGACCATTAACGAACGGATTCGATTCCCAAAGGTTAGAGTCGTTGATTCAAAGGGCGAGCAGCTCGGCATTATGGAGCCATCTGAAGCAATGCAAATTGCTGAAGAGAGAGACTTAGATTTAGTGCTCGTTAGCGACAAGGCCGACCCTCCCGTTTGCCGCATCATGGATTACGGCAAATATAAGTTTGAGCAAGAGAAGAAAGCTCGTGAAGCTCGAAAAAAGCAGCATACCTCCGATATCAAAGAGGTGAAGATGCGCTACAAAATTGGCGACCACGACTATCATGTGCGGGTCAACCAGGCGACTCGCTTTCTCAAAGCTGGAGACAAGGTGAAAGCCACCGTGATGTTTCGAGGGCGAGAAATTCAGCACTCAGATCTGGCCGAAAC
>JBARXP010000172.1:0-32779 GCA_049647405.1 Elainellaceae cyanobacterium
TTTTATAAAGAAATAACAAAACTTCTCCTTCTCTGTGACGATAATCATTGAAGGGGGGACATTACTTAAGTATCTTCACTAGCATTAGTGTTTAATTTTTTACAGGCGCTATGAGTGTTCTACCAGACGAACTGAGTGGTTTATTTCCTGAAGCAGAACGCTTTTGGAAGCTCCCCGTGCTCTACACAGAACTATCCCAGTGCTGTGATGTGCCCCTGAGCGATCGCGACAAAATCTATTTACGTGGCATCCTGTGTGGCTACGGCGCAGCAGAAATCGCCAAAATACTAAACGCCAGTCGTGAAACGATTCACGTTAGTCCTGGGACAATTCGAGTGTCATATTTCAATCGGCGGCTCTTCCCTGGGTTGCGGGCATTACTGGAAAAACACAACATCGAGACAGCCACGCATCGTAATTTTGCCAAGGTTTTGCCTAAACTTCTAAGACAGGCAGGCTTCCAGCTCGAAACACCCACCTCTTACTCTGAGATGCGATCGCCCGACTGGGATGGGGTACCCGACAAATTATCAGCATTTTATGGCAGAGGCTCAGAACTCGACAACTTGCAGCGGTCTGTTAATGACTCAGGTCGCGTATTTACCGTTCATGGTCAGCACGGGATCGGCAAAACCCGCTTGGTCAATACGTTAGTCCACCAGATTGGACATTTATTTCATCGGGTGGTGTGGCGATCGCTCAAACACACACCGCCGCTCTCAGCCCTCCTCACCGATTTGCTTGAAACGATAACGGGTCAGCATCAAGCGGTTGAGGCTATCTCACTCCATAGTCAATTCGTGCAGCTCAGTCGTCATCTGTCATCTCAGTGTCACCTGTTGGTGCTGGACGATGCTGATACCATGCTCGAAGATGCCTCTGATATCCGGCGATATCGTCCGGAGTTTGAAGACTATGGGTCATTGTTTAAGATGTTGGGCGAGTCGAGCCACTGTAGCTGTATATTGTTAACCGCTTGGGAAGTTCCGCCGGAGCTAGATACTCTAGAACAAGAAAATTCAGGGGTGCGATCGCTTCGATTGAAAGGATTAGCACTAGACGATGCTAAACATTTATTAGTTGAATATCAGCTTACAGGTGAAGACCGCTGGCATGATCTAATTCAGCTCTATCGTGGCAGTCCGTTTGCGCTAAAAGTCGTCGCGGCTCATATTCAAGAAGTATTTGAAGGTGATGTGGACGAATTTTGGAGCGAGGACACAATATACTTGGGCGAAATGATTAATCTGCTGCATGTTGCCTTCAAACGGCTATCATCTCTGGAGTATGATGTTGTCCGACATTTATCCGACCATGTTGGGCAACCCATGACGCGACCCATGCTGCAACAAGCTCTGACGACAGCCGCATCACGCTCGTTAGTGAATCAAGCGATTCAATCTTTAAAGCGACGTTCACTGATTGAGCAAACGAAGAGAAATGATGATATTGATTACTCTCTTCCTCCTATTGTGCTGAAATACATTCAAAGCCGATAGAGGCAGAGTTCACACCTTAGAGCCAAAGCATTATGCTTTCACCAGGGACATTACTCCACGGGCGATATCGTATCCTCAAACCTCTGGGTGCTGGGGGTATGGGGCAAGTTTTTGAAGTTAATGACGAAACTACTCCAACAGACTCTCTTAAAATTCTCAAAATATCCAGTAGAACGCTGCCTGACACGGAGAAATTTTTTCGGCGCGAAGCCCAGGTGTTGCAGCAAAGCAACCATCCCGGCATTCTTCGCATGGCTCCTACAGATGGGTACTTTCGTGAGTCTTTAGATGAATATGATGAACCTATCCATTGCTTAGTCATGGAAAAGGTTCCAGGAATCGACCTATTACACTGGTTGAGCGAGCCTCACCACGTTTTGACTGAGACGATCGCGCTTGACTGGTTAAAACAACTCGTCGAGATTCTGGCCTATCTTCATGAGCGTGATGTGTTTCATCGCGATATCAAACCTGCGAATATCATGCTGCGTCTGGATGGCAAGTTAGTATTGATTGACTTCGGCATTGCTCGTGCGGTGACGACAACGTTTCAGAATAAGCAAAAGCGCGATCGCACGGGTACTGTAGCCCACAGCCGAGGCTATGCTCCACCCGAGCAGATGGATGGTCGAGCGGTTCCACAGTCTGATTTTTTTGCCCTGGGGCGCACAATGATGCACTTGCTCAGCAAGACTCATCCTTCAGAGCTGCCTACGTCTTCATCATCGGGCCAAATCCGACTAGAGTGGGGCAATTATGAAGCCCAGATTTCCCCAAGGTTTGTCCAGTTGCTAGACGATCTCACGGCTCCTTTTCCGGCTCATCGTCCTCAGACAACTCAGGAAATTTTGCGGGCGATCGCCCAAATCGAAGCCGAGCATTCTCGCTTTCCTCAGTGGAGCGAAGTAGCAAAAACATTCCTCTGGAGCAGCCTAATCACGGCGTTCTGGCTGGGTATTCGTTCGCTGGGGCTGCTGCAACCCGCCGAACTGTGGGCCTATGACCTATTTATGCGGCTGCGGCCTTTAGAAACACCGGATGATCGAATTACGATCATCACCATTGATGATGAAGATATCGCATGGCAAGATGCTCAGGGCATGAATCGACGTGATTCTCAATCATTGTCAGATGAAGCCCTATGGCAGTTGTTGCAGCGTCTCGAAAAATTTCAACCGCGTGTCATTGGATTAGATATCTATCGCGACTTTCCGGTGTCAGAAGACTATCCAGAACTTGCTGAATATTTGGCAACGAGCGATCGCATTATTGGAACTTGCAAAGTCAGCGATACGATCAGTAGTAGTGCTGGAATCAGCTCACCTCCGGAGATACGTTCTAATTACCTTGGGTTTTCAGATATTGTGACTGACCCAGATCAAGTGGTGCGTCGTCATCTTCTATACATGCCAGCAATAGAGCGATCGCCCTGTGTTTCAGAATATGCCTTGAGTTCATTGCTGGCTCTCGATTATTTAGGTAAATCCGGCGACTTTACTGCGAACCAAGACTGGAAGATTCAAAATACAATATTTGAAAGAATCACAAAAAATACACCTGGATACAATACGGCTGATATCTTAGGTGGGCAGATTTTTTTAAATTATCGATCGCTCTCATCGCCATTGGCAATTGCTCGTCGCATTCCTCTCAGAGATTTTTTGAGTTTGAATTCAAGTACCATCCGTGACCAGAAAAGTATTATTTCCGATCAAGTCATTTTGATTGGGATCACTGCCGACAGTACGTTTGATTGGCACGAAATTCCCCTCAGATCTCCATATCCTAGAGGGATGCCAGGAGTTATTATTCAAGCTCATATGGTCAGTCAGATTTTGAGTGCTGTTTTAGATAATAGAAGTCCTCTAAAGACTTTAAATTTTTTTCAAGAGTTGGTTTGGTTTACGAGTTGGATTTTGCTTGGACATTTAACTACTCTTTTTTTAAAGGCAAGAGTCCATCGTACAGTTATAATTTCTTTAACCACTTGCATTTTAATCAGCATTAGCTTTTGGATACTGGTTCAAGGCGTTTTAATAAGTGTAGTTCCCCTAGTCATCATTTTAGTTTCTGTTCATGTATGTTCTGAATGGAATCATGGAACCTTTCGAAAGTTCTTGAATTTCTCTAACCGAAACTTTATACGTCATTGATAAAAGGAAAATTTTTGTGAACTATCTTGCTTCTCTATTTAGCGTCATTATTTCTACGAGCTTCATAGTTCTGTCAAGTCAACAGTTGAGTTTAGCCAAAAGTACCGTCGCAATTAACAATGGTAGAGTTACGCCAAGAGCTTTAAAAAACACAGAGAATGGACGACCCTCTGTTCCCCCAGATATTGGAAACCCACAACGGCCAAGAGGAGGGGCAGGATCGGCATACGAGCGACCACCTGTTCCTGATGATGTTGGTAACCCTTCAAGATCGAGTGGAGGGGCCGGACGTGATGATTGTCCAGTCGTAGAAACTGCAATCAGTTCAATTGTTCCAGATGATACACAACTAGGAGGATATACGATCGCAGAAAATCCAACCATTTGGATTTATACGCCCTACGCTTTAAACATTGTCGACCCCGATACAGGATTGTCGAATCTCGCCGTTCTACGACTCGAAACGCTTTCTTACGAAGAAATCTATCAAGCGGCTATCACCGTCCTGGTAGAAACACCTGGCATCATAGGCATCCCATTGCCTGATGATGCTCCCGATCTAGAGATAGGGGAGACGTACCGTTGGTATGTTCGCGTCTTTTGTAACACCACTGAACCGAGAGGTCAGGCTGCCGCTGCTTCAGGATGGATTCAACGAGTAGACCCTGGAACCTTTGCACCGGAGAACCTTTGGTTCAACCGGTTGACCGAAGCAGGGACTCGCCTCCAGGCAAACCCCAACGATAGTGAAGCGCGATCGCGCTGGAACGAACTTTTAGACTTTGTTGAGGTAGAAGGGATAGAAGACGCTCCGGTAATACCATAAAATTGAGAACTCAATATCAAACTGCGTCATTCGTGACGAAATGGCCATTTAATCGTTAAAAAATAGTTCAATTACTCAACAATTCATAATTCTCCTCGTCTATGAAGCGTGAATCAGCCATGCTGTAAGCGGTATTATCTGCAGGCGGGGATTTGAGTATGGCACGGTTTATACATCGCTTCTGGCAGCTGAGTCCAGTAGCATTTGGATTCTCGCTTGGAATTCCGGCGATCGCCTTACTGATCCCCCAGATGGCGATCGCCCAATCTATTACCCCAGCTCGCGACAGCACCGATACTCGCGTCAGTCAAACGGACAATCGTTACGACATCGACGGAGGAATGCGCTCTAGCGATGGCACAAACCTGTTTCATGACTTTGAGCAATTTGGCTTGTCTGTTGACGAAATCGCCAACTTTTTATCAGATTCCGACATTCAAAACATTCTGTCGCGGGTTAGCGGTGGCGAGGCGTCGTTTATCGATGGCCTGATTCAAGTGTCTGGAAGCGATGCCAATCTGTTTTTGATGAATCCGGCAGGCATTGTCTTTGGAGCCAATGCTCGGCTGGATGTCGCTGCTGATTTTACGGCTACAACAGCGACCGGAATTGGCTTTGAGAATGGCTGGTTCAACGCTGTAGGCGACAACAACTACGCCAATTTGGTCGGCACTCCTTCACATTTTGCCTTTGCCACACCCGAACCAGGCAGCCTGGTAAATGCCGGAACTCTCGCTGTCGCCACAGGCCAAAACTTGACCTTAATCGGTGGAACTGTCGTCAATACAGGCACGCTTTCAGCGCCGGGTGGTGCCATCACGATTTCTGCTGTCTCTGGTGAGTCTGTGGTGCGCATCAGCCAGGAGGGGCATCTGCTCAATCTAGAAATAGCTGCACTGGATGGCACAGAGACACCGCTTTCCTTTGATCCACTCGATTTACCAACGCTTTTGACAGGTAGCGAACTCGCCAATGCTACTGGCATTGAGGTCAATCCAGATGGGACGGTGCAACTGACGGGATCATCTCTATCGGCTCCATCGGATATCGGTACAGCACTAATCTCGGGTACAGTTGATACCCGTATAGAAGAGGGGTTTATCGACTCACTACCTCAAATTGCGGTGACGGGCGATCGCGTCGCACTTCTCAACGCGACTCTAGATGCTTCCAGCACCGCAGGCGGCGGTAGCATTCGTATCGGTGGAGATTATCAAGGTAACGATACTCTATCAAGCGCTCAGCATACTTATGTGGATGCTGCATCTACTTTAGTTGCTAATGGCATTTCGCCGGAACTGACCACATCACCTTCTCATGGTGGCCGCATTATCGTTTGGGCTGACGACACAACCGCGTTTTACGGAAGCATGGCTGCAACGGGAGGAGAACTCGGTGGTGACGGAGGCTTTGCCGAAGTATCAGGAAGCAACAATTTAACCTTTCACGGCATAGCTCATCTTAGTGCATCTAATGGACTGGCTGGAACATTACTCCTTGATCCTGAAAATATTTTAATTGTAGATGGAGCCGCTGCTCCAGATGATTTAGGACTAGCAGATAACTCAATTCTTTTTAACGATTTTAATGGTAATCTTAATCCAACTTTCACAATCTCAAAGGGTGCTTTAGAAGCACTCGGTGCAGGTTCAGAAATTATTTTGCAAGCCACAAATAACATTACTATTAGTGATTTAGCTAATGGAACCCTACGGCTGCCGAACGGAGGCGGCACAATCAGGTTCAACGCAGATGCTGATGGCATAAATGGTGGTTCATTTCGGATGCTAAATCCCTCCAATGTCATTCAAGCACCCGGATGGTCTATAGAAATATCAGGCGCAGAGGTTGATGTCGGCCTGATTAATACCAGGAATGGTGATGTTAATATTGGAGATTTGAACATCATATCAACTGGCGATATCACAACATCTAGTCTTGATGTTTATGCTGATTTTGGCAGTAATATTAATTCCGGCAATATTGTTCTTCAGAGTGGCGGCAGCATTGACACCACTAGAGGAATCCTAAATGCTAATGCTTCATCTGGCAATGCTGGCTCAATTACCCTAATTGCTGAAGAAGATATCATAACTTCAAGAATAACTGCTGGTATAGTGGCTGACGATGGTGGCATCGGTGGAACTATTGCTCTTATAAGCTTAAACGGTTCTATTAATTCTAATAATTTCTCAACTTTGCCAGACTCTTTAGGTGATGTAGCTGAGCCTTCTCTTCGTGCTAGAACTGTTGGCAGCAATGCCGGTAGTCTTGTATTGAAAGCACCAAATGGTGAAATAAGAGTAGGCAGCCTTGTAGTGGATGCTAATAACGAGCGGCTTCAAAGTTCGGGAGGTTCAATAGAGATTGATAGCCCCACAATTATCCTTAACGACTTGGTAGATAGTTCGGGTTCAAATAATAGTGGCTCAATCTATTTCAATGGGAATGTTTTGGTTAATGAATCAATCTCTATTGATGCAGGATTAGGTTCAAATGGTGCAACTGTTGAATTTGGTGCTTTCGTCAATGGCGATCGCACTCTCACCATCAATGCGACAGATGTTGATTTTCAGGACACTGTAAATGTTAGTGAACTCGATCTTAATGCTAACAATATTATCGATTTTGACGGAGCCGTGACAAGCGATCGCGCATCCATCACATCCGATTCCATCAGCTTTCAAGATACCGTCAATATCGACGAGCTAGATATCACCGCAGACAATCAAGTTAGCTTTGCTGGAGCAGTGACTAGCGATCGCACTCTCACCATCAATGCAACAGATGTTGATTTTCAAGATACTGTCAATGCTGGTTTATTAACAATCACATCAGACATCACTGAAGTTGAAAGCGATATCATTACAACAGATAATATTACGTTCAATTCGCAGGTTGTTCTAAATAATCCTGTAACCATAGAGGCACAAAATTCCACGATCGCCCTCAACAATGGCCTTGATGCAGGCAACAACAATCTCACCCTCAGCGCTGCCGAAATCGACCTCCAAGGTTCTGTTACAGGGAATAGAAGCCGATTGACACTGCAACCCTCCGACAGCGATCGCCCCATTCGGTTAGGGTCACGAGCCGACAGCGATACTACCCTCGACTTTTCCCAAGCAGACCTCGACACCCTCAGCGGATTTTCACGGGTCATCATCGGAGACGCCGATGACAGGGGAGGTATCACGGTTGTTAATCCTATCGAACTCAATGTTGCGACCCGGCTAGAGCCAGGAGAAAGTGCGATCGCCCTCAACAACCCCATCACCACCAACGGCAACAACCTGACCTTAGGCACAACTCGGCTCGGCAACGACGCCCAGATTCGAACCAATGGCGGCATTCTCAGATTTCGAGGCACGGTCAACGGCAGCGATGATCTCCGCGTTAGAGCCGGAACGGGCAATATTAATTTCAGGCAACAGGTTGGCGACATTACCCCCCCGGAAAAACTGCGTATTCGCAACACGGGCATCCTCAGAGTGCAAGATGGCTTGCAGCTTCGCGGCAGGCTCAATCAGCGGGGTGCGCGACGAGTGAGGATCGCGGGCGAGGTCAACATTAGCGACGGCAATTTGGTATGGCGATCGCCCCTTATCCTCATCGATGACACAAGCCTGATTAGTTCTAATGGCAATATTCGGCTCAATCGTCTGGCAAGACGCGCAGCGAATGCAGAGCTAACAGAAGGGTTACAGCTCCAAGCGACCTCAGGCAATATTCGCACTCGAAACATTAACCTTGCTGGAGAAGATATTCTTCTCATCAGTGACGAAACCGAGGGTGTGATTCGAACTGGAAACCTCAATTCATCAGCAGATGCTGGCGGCGGTAACATCACCGTTCAGGCAGGATTGAGCATCACCACGGGCGATATTAATAGCAGTGCCGTTGACGGAGATGCGGGAGACGTTTTTCTTGATCCCAAAGACGACATTCAGGTGGGATTTATCAATGCTGAAAGCGATAACGGTCAGGGTGGCGATGTCGTCGCGACAACCGAGCGGTTCTTTCGCTCGACCAATACCTTTACAGCACTGGATGGCTCCAACGTCAGTATTTCAGCCATTGGCGGGACTCAAGGTGGCGACATTACCCTGACCCACGATGGCGGCGCACGGCTGGTGTTTTTTAACGTGGGGGCGCTAGATCTGAGCGACAATGGCGTGGCCGGGGCGATCGCCACTGGCACTCCTGGCAACATCAACGTGATTGAGCCAATCCAGGGATTTCTCGGCCCCTACGACCAGTTCGCAGCCGCAGGCGACATTCGCATTATCACAACGCCCCAACCTCTTCCAGAAACGGACGATCGGACAGAAACTCCAGCCCATATTGCCGCGAATGGGCCTTTGGATGAATTCAATGTTGATGCTCAAGTGTTTGAACTCGAAGCCTACTTTACCGAGCAGTTTGAAGATCATTCAAACCTACCAGACACTCGGATTCAATCTCTCAGCGAAATTCGCAACATTCTCCAAAATATCGAGAGCGAAACTGGCGTGCGTCCGGCCATCATTTACGCCACATTCACGCCACAAAACCTGGAGATTTCTCGGCGATCGCAGCCTATTTCTGTCCGATACGTGACCCAAGAGAGCGACATCCTGCACCTGATTATGGTGTTTGCCAATGGAGACGAACCGATTCAGGCTCTCGTTCCTGACTTGACGCGGGGTGAGGTTGTTGGTGCGGTCGATGAATTTCTTACCGATAGACTTTTGTTTGATAGGGATCACACGTCTCCTGACCGCTATCTTTCCGAAGCTCAACAGTTTTACCAGTGGTTAGTCGCCCCGCTCGAACCTGCCATTGAAGCACAAGGCATCACCAATCTCGTTTTCGTCTTAGATGAAGGGCTACGGAGTGTGCCCCTCGCAGCACTCCACAATACAGAACACTACATCATCGTCGATTATAGCCTAGGGCTTATGCCCAGCATGAGCCTCACCGACACCCGTTATTCTGACCCTAGAGATGCTGATGTTCTGGCGATGGGCATTTCTGATTTTTCGTTTATGGCATCCCCACGCAATCTCAGTCCTTTACCTGCGGTTCCATTAGAGCTGCAAAACATCATCCAGGCAGGATGGGATTATGAGCTGGCTCAAAACGAGGCCGTTACAATCGAAAATCTCATTGCAATCCGCCAACAGCGTCCCTTTGGCATTCTGCATCTCGCCACCCATGCCAAATTTGAACCGGGACAGCCCGACCAGTCTTTCATTCAGTTTTGGCAAGAAAGGTTGCAGCTTGACCAAGTAAGAGAACTGGGACTCGACAGCGCCATTGTTAACCTGATGGTGCTGAGTGCTTGCCAAACAGCCCTAGGCAATCGAGAAGCTGAACTCGGATTTGCCGGATTTGCAGCTCAGGCATCTGTGCGATCGGTGTTGGCAACTCTTTGGACGGTCGATGATGTTGGCACAATGGTCGTCATGGACGAGTTTTATCGTCAATTGCGAGAGGGGTCGCCTGCGATTAAAGCCGAAGCCCTGCGGCAGACACAGCTTGCCTTGTTTTTGGGAGAATTGACCATAAATGAGGAGGGGCAGGTGTTTGACACTCGCACGGGGCAGGTGCGGTTAGATCTGCACGAAAGTCCTCAACAGTTGAGGCTTGGTGAACTAGATTTGAGCCATCCATATATCTGGTCAGGCTTCACGATGGTGGGGAGTCCGTGGTAGGTCTAATAGTCGGCGATCGCACAGATTGAAGACAGTTCCGCTCACCGAATGGTTGAATTGCGAATTCCATTTCTCTAGAGATGATCAAAGGGCGAATGCAGATGGCGATCGCATCTTTAAGCCATGCCTCTAGACCTACGGGCAAGAAACCCAGGACGGGAGTTGAACAAGAGCCTATTCCGCAGGGCTAATCGTCAGCACTTGAGGCGGCGTAGAATCGGGAGGATAGAGAAAATCAACTTCGACTAGACTCGTTCCCAATCGGGGTATCTGGACTGTCGCGAGGGGAATGCTCTGCTGTCCCCGTCGCTGCACGAGATGCACGTAACGGGTACGGGGTAAGCCTTGCTCATCTGTGTAGCGGATGCGTGCCGTGCCTCGGAAGAAGGTCTGCTGAGGTAGCGGCTCAAAAAATCGGAGGCCATCTTGGCTCAGCTCATCTTCTTTAATGGGCGTTTCGAGAGCAATGGCGATCGCATCACTCTCCATTCCTGTAGGATCGCTCGATGGATTAAACAGCTGCACCTGCATCGAGTACTGGACGCCGTAGTTGCCGTGAGCCTGATAGGCCGTGTCGGGATAGCGCACTACCATCGGAGCGGCTTGCACCTGATCGGTGCCCAGCCGTCCGGCAACTAAAGTGCTGAGGCCAAAGGAGATCGGCTCAACGATCGGAATCGTCAGGTAGAGGCTATCCGGATCGGTGAGTTGCGCTTGCCAGGTCGAGCCTTGCGACACACCCGCAACCCGCCCGTAGATGATTTGTCCGCCCGACTGATCGGGTGGGGTCGGCGGGCGATCGCGCGGAGTCGAGAGATCGCCTGTTTCCAGAAGCTCTTGCCATTCTTCTAGGGTTGGAGGACGCTCTTGGCCGTTTTCATCTAGAGGCGCAAAAAGAGCCAGACTGGCAGCATACACCACGTCGCGATCGCCCGCACCCCGACTGCGCAAACGCATCAATGTTGACCGTCCATTAATCGGTGGCTCCAGCTCTGCGACCGGAATCGGCAGGTTCATCAGCATCTGGTATTCCCCAGGGGGAATTTCAACTTGAGCCGGAAACTGCTCTTGGCGCTGACCCCGCAGAATGTCGCTCATGACTCGACTTCCTGGCCCCGCATAAACGTTGCCCTGCGGATTTTCGACCCAATCGGGCAGGGTGATAAACGGGGCGTCGGGCTGGCTCAGGTAGCTGGCCGCCTGCAAAATATCGACGGTGACGGGGCGATCGCCCGGATTGTAGAGCATCACCCCTAAATACAGACTGCGCAAATCGTCTTCAGCGGCAGCGCGATAGACATGGTGGGCAAACATGTCAAATCGCCCTTCAAAGCCAAAGTTGAGATGGGCTGCGGGGCTTGCCATGCCCTCGGGTGGAAATGTAGACAGCAGAATCCCTTCGCTGCCGACCAGTTCGGGACTATTGCTGTTGAAGACTGGAACGGTGTCTAACTGCCCTGGCAGTGGCTCCACCTGCTGAGGACGCACAATTTCTTGAGGCTGTGGAGGAGATTCTTCCGGTGTGGCTTGAGCCAAGATCAGTGCAGACAAAAGCGAGAACATCAGAATAAGCCTTATCCATCAACAGAGGGTATTCGTCTGATATCATCGCACGAAGTTTGGCATGGAGTGGCGATCGCCCAATCCCGCTAGCAATTCTCAGTTTGGCGAATTGGCCATCTGGCTACGCTTCCGACCCACCCGCAAATAAATTGCGGGCTAATCAGTGAAAGCCCCGTTGGGG
Source organism: Elainellaceae cyanobacterium (assembly GCA_049647405.1). Lineage (GTDB taxonomy): Bacteria > Cyanobacteriota > Cyanobacteriia > CAKZMO01 > CAKZMO01 > CAKZMO01. Next base: position 11,919 of record JBARXP010000172.1, read on the forward strand.
CTAAGATCCATCGGTTATCAGTCCCAACGGGACTTGATTGTTTGTAGCCCGCAATTTATTTGCGGGCATTGTGGCGTAACCATAATGAGAATTGCTGCAATCCCGCAGTTCTAAATCGAGGGTGCATCGTCTAGCAGGGCACTCAACATCGCCTGAAAATTTTTGCGAAATATCACGGCTAACACTCCAGATGAAAGAGTCACCGCTGCCATCACCCACCCAAAATGAGTGACTTGCCAAACTCCGCCAAATATTAAAAAGGTGACCAGTCCAGCCCCTGCTCCACCGACAAAGAACAGTGCAGTACTTTTCACTCGTGTTTTAGACGGTTCAGAAGAAGGCGATGGAGATTCAGGTTTCATCCGTATTCCTCTTGTGCGTTTATCGTAATAAGCAATGCTTTATTCTATTTTAACTTTATTGACATAGAGATTGACATAGAGGCGATCGCCCCATCTCAAACGGCAGCATCTCGGTTTTGCAATTACGGTTTTGCCGATGACAATGCCAAGCACTAGCTTTTCGTTTCTCCTGATGGAGAGGCGTTGCCAACGCGGGCATCCTGCTCGCACTGACACAAATGGGATGCTCTTTATGATGAGGTTCTACTCACCGCGCCTTTCCTTTAGATGGGAAAGGCGTATCAAAAGCTACAAACTTTCATCAGAATCTTCTTCATAGTGACCATTACGAATTGACATAGGCTGCACTAACAAAATCGTTATGGAATATACCCCCCAATTTTCAGTGGTGTGGGGCAATATTGACCTGTTTATACAAGGTGTGTTGCTGACATTACAGATTACTCTAAGCGCGATCGCCTTTGGACTCATCCTCGGCATTTTAGGTGCCCTGGGTCGGACTTCGGGCAATGCGATCGCCAACGGTATTGCAGTAGCCTATGTTGAGTTTTTTCGGAATACTCCATTTTTGATTCAGCTGTTTTTCTTCTTTTTTGGGTTGCCTAGCATTGGGGTGAGCATGTCGTCTTGGCAGGCCGCCGTGTTAGCTCTGGCGGTTAATTTTGGGGCTTACTCGACAGAGATTGTGCGGGCGGGCATTGAAGGCATCAGCAAGGGGCAAGTCGAAGCAGGCATGGCTCTGGGCTTTAAGCAACTGCAAATCTTTCGCCATATTGTGATCATTCCAGCCCTCGGAAACATTTATCCGGCGCTGGTGAGTCAGATTGTGATTGCAGTGCTGTTTAGCAGTGTCGTATCGCAAATTTCAGCAGAAGAATTGACCTTTGTTGGCAACTATTTGCAGTCGCGAACCTTTCGAAGCTTTGAGATTTATCTGGCAATTTCGCTGATTTATGTCGGCATTGTCTGGTTTATTAAGGCGATCGCCATTCTGATTCAAAAACGTTTTTTTGCGTTCACCCAATATATTCGCTAATGCCTGCTTTACCCAGATTATGTTTTCGATTGGATATAGCCCTTTGCCGCACTGCGAACCCATAAACCTATGCAAGATTTTACGCTTTCTCAAATCATTATTAATCTGCTCATTGCTACAAAGTGGACATTAGCTCTATCGGCGATCGCCTTTGTTGGCGGGGGAGTTGTGGGCTTTATCATTATGGTGATGCGAATTTCGCCCAACCCTGTGATCAAGTCTATTAGTCTTCTCTATATTGAGTTTTTTGAGGCGACTCCTCTGCTGATGCAGCTCTTTCTCGTATTTTTTGGGCTGTCAATCTTGCTGGGGCTCAACCTGACCGCGTGGGTAGCGGCGGCGATCGCCCTCACCACTTACAGCAGCGCCTTTTTGGCTGACATCTGGCGCGGATCGGTGGAGGCAGTGCCTAGCGGACAGTGGGAGGCATCGCGAGCTTTGGGGTTGAGCTACTTCAAGCAGCTTCAGCGAATTATTCTGCCCCAAGCCGTTCGCATGTCGATTCCGCCTACGGTGGGCTTTGCGGTGCAGGTCGTGAAGGGGACATCGCTCGCCTCCGTCATCGGGTTTGTCGAACTGACCCGTTCGGCCTCATCGATTAGCAATGTTACCTTTCAGCCGTTTCTGGTTTACTCTCTAGCGGCCCTGATCTACTTCTGCCTGTGCTTTCCACTCTCTCTCTGGAGCAAGCGGCTAGAAAAGCAGTTTTCCTATGCTGGCTGATGTTTAAAGCCAGAAATTCAGAGAGATTCAGAAAACCGTACAATCTTGTTTGCTCTCGTTCACACGCCCTTTCCAAAAACAAACTACTGATCTAAATGTCCTTATGATGCATCGTCTTTTCCGATTTTTCTCCCATGCGATTCAAGTCCGCTCGTCTTGGCTCAAAACCCTGACAGTCGTTGCGATTAGCTTTTTGTTCACAGTCAGTGTGGTCTCTTGCTCTGGTGGTTCTGTCACCTCTCAAGAAGTAGCCGGAGATGTGTCTACCAGCACGACTTCTGATCCGTCAGAAGGGACTGGCGGCGGCGGCGGCACGCTCAACTCAATTCTCGATGCTGGATTGGTGAAAGTCGCCGTTCCCCAAGACTCGCCGCCGTTTGGCTCGGTCGGCACCGATGGTGAGCCCCAAGGCTATGACATCGAAGTCGCGAAATTAGTGGCCGAAGCTCTAGAAGTGGATCTAGAACTCGTGCCTGTGACCAGCACCAACCGCATTCCCTATTTGCAGACCAACCGGGCAGATATGGTGATTTCGAGCTTGGGTGCTACCCCAGAACGGGCCAAGTCGATCTACTTTTCTTCAACGCCCTATGCGCCCTTTTTCTCCGGAGTTTACGGGCCGACCGATGCGTCGGTTGCTGACTATGAAGACTTGTCTGGCTACTCCATTGGGGTGACTCAGGGCGCACTCGAAGATTTGGAACTGTCGGAAAAAGCGCCTGACGGAGTTGAAATTAAGCGGTTTGAAGACAACAGCATCACCGTATCTGCACTACTGGCGGGTCAGGTCGATCTCGTCGCAACAGGCAACACGATTGCGGGTAAGGTGATTCAAGATAATCCTGATGCTGACCTTGAGAATAAGTTTGTGATGAAAAATTCTCCTTGCTATATCGGGGTGCGCCGGGGCGATCTCGACATGCTGGAGTGGGTGAATGTGTTTATTCGTCATAAGCGCTTTTCGGGAGAGCTGGATACGCTGTCTCAAGAATGGTTTGGAGAACCGTTGCAGATCCCTTCTTTCTAAGAGGGTGTTTGAGAAGTCGTCAATATGACTTCAGATCCCCCTTTGCCTCCCTTGAAAAGTGGGCGATCGCTCTCAAAGTCCCCTTTTTTAAGGGGACTTTAGGGGGATCGAGTTGTTTCAGCATCGGCGATCGGTGTGCATCTCACTTTTGTACCCCTCACCCTCGATCCCTCTAGGGATTTTGAAATTCCGGTTCCCCTTCTGCTTCAGGGAGAAGGGGTTAGGGGATGAGGGTTAACTTACACAACTAGAATGCACCCGGCGATCGCCTCTATCTCTCTTGCTCAACCCCAATATTTCATCCTCATTTCAGGAGTTTTCCCATGCAGCAATCTGATCCGTCTCGCGCCACGACGACCCTCGACCCCGGCGCGCCTATGATCGTCGCGGAGAATGTCGAGAAGTGGTATAGCAATGGGTTTCACGTCCTCAAGGGGGTGAGCCTTGAGGTCAATCGAGGCGAAGTCGTGGTGGTGATGGGGCCATCGGGGTCGGGGAAATCTACGTTTATCCGCACCTTCAACGCCCTCGAAGCCTACCAAAAGGGCAGCATTGTCATCGACGGTATGCCGCTAACGGCAAACATGAAAAACGCCAACGAGATTCGTCGCGAAGTGGGTATGGTGTTTCAGCAGTTCAATCTATTTCCTCATCTGACGGTGCTAGAAAATGTGACCCTGGCTCCGATCGATGTCCGCAAATGGAGCAAAGAGCGGGCGAAAACCGTTGCGGCAGAGTTGCTTGAACGGGTTGGCATTTTGGATCAGGCAAAGAAATATCCAGGCCAGCTCTCTGGTGGGCAACAGCAGCGCGTGGCGATCGCCCGTGCCTTGGCCATGCAGCCCAAAATCATGCTGTTTGATGAGCCGACTTCAGCCCTTGACCCTGAGATGGTGCGGGAAGTGCTGGATGTGATGCGATCGCTGGCTGAATCAGGCATGACGATGGTGTGCGTCACCCATGAAGTCGGCTTTGCCCGCGAAGTCGCAGATCGCAATATTCTCATGGCCGATGGCCTGATTGTCGAAGAAGGAACCCCCCAAGAATTTTTTGGCAATCCGAGGCACGATCGCACCAAACAGTTTCTCTCCCAGATTCTGCATTAACGTGAGCTTTTGGCGCTATCCATACTTGTAAGGCTGGTTCTGTGGCGGATCGTATCCGCAGAGGATTGCAGATCGTTGAGCCATAAGGGGATGCCCACCTCTTGATCTGTGTTGGGTATAGCCGTAATTCAACGATGCCGTAGGGTGCAGTTAGGCGTAGACGTAACGCACTGTCAGCTATCAGTGAGCAGCAATCGATATCAATAAAAATCGATAAAAGGCGTGCAGGATTTCACCTGCACGCCTCGATTACACACACTTTTCTACTTTACTAAGAGGAAATCGTCACGAATTTGACCGCGCAGACTTCAGCCACAACGACTAATTGGTTGCTGCGACATTCTCTCTAGCTTGGGTGGGTTGAGATGTCTCAGAACCGTTAGCACCAGCCACCTGAACGGAATCATCTGCATCACTTTTGACAAGGGCGATGTTAAACAGCATCAGTCCAAACAGAGGCTTGGCCAACAGATCGGCAATCGTATACCCGAGCTGGACGCCTACCGTCGCGGTGGCTCCTGTGATGCCGACTTCGGGCAGCAGATACGCGATGGGATATACACCCCAGGAAAACAGAATCAATACACGCATGGTGCTGATGAGAGACTTGACTTCCTGAGGCTGACGCTCGATGGCGCGATTTAGCTCAGTCCACAGCACATACAAGATGTATACGAATGGAATGGTGCTGACTGCACCCCAGATGGCACGAGCCGTAATCGAGTCTGCAACTTCGCCGGGATAACCTGTGCCAATCATCAAAACAGCGGCGATCGCCAACTTCGTAAACAGCGGACGAGACACATTCTTTGAAAGTGCCAAAACAGCTACGGTTTCAATCAGCAGCAGAGGCACCGTTAACAGCCAATCGACATAGCGATAGGCGTCGTTAAACAGTTCACCTGTGGCAACATAAATTCCCTCTTGAAGGGTGTAGGCCGCTTCCCAACTGTTGAAGATTCGGAAGTAGTGATAGGCTGCGATGCTAACTACAACACCTGAAATAACGATAGCTGTTCGATACTTTGGGTTGACCTGCGACTTTGCGTTAAAGAAAAACAAAGCAGCAGCAAACATGGCTGCAATGCACAGCGAAAACGCGTTGTAGACCAGGTTAAATTGTTCTGTCGATAAGGTAGACGGCACGGATGCCATTGGAATGAGATCGATCATAGAGAGTTAGATAGTACGACATGGGCAGCACATATTTGTCCTGACGCGCTGACCCGGAGCACCTATTTCAGAGGTACAAAATGACGGGAGCGGGAACAAAAAATGATGATGTTATGTTTCACAACTGGGGAGCATTCCCGTTTTTCAATTGTGCTGTGAGCGTCTTGCTCGCGAGATCTTGTAATTGCTGTGGAATTGCTGTGCAATTACCGTGGGCATCCTATTTATCTTGATAGAAAAGCGTTGCTCATGCGAGTAGGATGCTTGCACGACAGCAATCAATTCACCGATATAAGCGGAAAGATTCCATCGCACACTGCTATTCTCAGAGGTCTAAGTGGGGGTTTGAGACACTAAGTTTGCATATGACATAACATCATGTTTAGAGTCAGGCTATGTTTTGGTTAGGCACAACCTAGACTTAAACAAAGTTATGGTTTGAACGTGCTGCTATTGATACGTTAGCTTAATGGTTCTTAACTGAAAGGTTTCTTTAGGTAGAGTTCGTCGTATTCCTTTCTATTATTTGCTGGAATATAAATCTCTGTGGAATCAGGCCACTCCCAAGGAGTGTTTAAGCAATCTCTTGAGCAATCTAAAGCGCGATCGCACAGCAATTTTCTCCTCGATTCCTCAACTATGCCGCGCCAACGTCTGTTTTATAGCGTCATGGGGGCGATCGGTTCGATATCGGGGTCATCGCCGCCGACTTGATTGGTTCTCAGCACCCACACCGACGCCCCATAGTGGAGAAACACCTTCACGAGGGTGTCACTGGCTTTGCGGGGTAAGAGAGTGCGCCAACTGCCAATGCCCATGATTAGATTGCGAATTGGCTCATCTTCGAGGGTGCTCCCCAGGTTAAACTCGTTTTTGACCCAGTCTTCGCGGGGCTTACCAAATAGCTGTAGCTTATGTTTGAGGTCGCGCCCCAGGCGGCTCAGTTGCTGGAGTCGAGGGAGCTGCTCAGGATGGTCGGCTATCCAGGTTTCAAGCTGGTCTGCATCAAGCTGAAGGGCGTTGCCCATATCCATCAGGCTCGCAAAGAGCGCCTGGTTAGAGTCTTGGGCGCAGTTGTTGGCGGGGCCGACATAGGTGCCTCCGGTGCCGTCGCCGATGCGATAGCGGGCGGTCATGGCGCTGAGATAAACCATCATCGTAGAGAGGGGCGATCGCGCTAGCCGATCTTCCCCTTTGCCATCGACTTCATAGGTTCCTGTGAAGCTATCGAGCTTAATCACCAAGTCGCACACCGGACGCACACCCAGCCAGCCAAACTGGCGATCGCCCATATATCGCGACCAGTGCAGAGAGCCTGCAATCAGCCCGTCAGTGTTGTGGGTATAAACCTGTTGATAGGTGATATCAAACCGAAGCTCATCCGCGAGCGGGTCGCGAATCACCGTGGCCTGACCAAAGGCAAAATGCCCGAAAAAGATAGGCATGGCGGCGGCTGGTTCTCGCTTATTGCCGCCGATGCCGCCATAGACATGAACTAAGAGGGCGCGATCGCCTTCCTGCCAGCGACCAATGGCCTGACTGATGGCGTTAGAAGACTCATCGTTCTCAGGCGAACACAGAACAGATGCAATCCGCCCCTTTTGAGCGGAGATGTTGTCCCATGTGTCTTGGCGAATATAGCGATAGGCCGCTTTAGCGCCAAACACCACCCGTTCGGGCTGGAGCCGCAGTAGAGAACGCGGGGCGATCGCCTGCACCACAAAGCGTCCTTGGGCATCAGGTGTGCCGTAGATGTACCAGCCTGTTTCGTTGAGGGGAGACGACTCAATCTGATGGGTCGTTGACGGATAGCAGCCGTTTTCGTCGGCCACCACGGGCGGCAGCAGCACCGTTTCTTCGCCCCCATCAAACTGACGCGACTCACGGTTGAAATGCGCGACCCGATACTGATCCGGTTGGGCCTGATTTGGTTGGGCCTGATTTGGTTGAGCCTGATCTGATTGATTGAGATCAACAGGACATATAAACCTGACCAGTCCATAATATTGGCCTGTGACCTGGATCGGCTGACGACGAATGTACAAACCAGCAGGCAAAAGAGGCGATTCGTTCTGGCTGGAGTCCGGCTCGGTAGTTTGAGGAAAACGGCTCTCTTCCTGCCACAAACCATTCTGGACAGTGGAATCAAGAGCGTTGGGCACCACCTGCACCAAGCCATCCAAGGCAACCACCACATCATCAACGGGGTGCGACCCCGCCAGAGATTCTAGCGGCCCCACCTGCTGCCAGTGATTGAGTCGATCAGGATGCACCAATCCGCCAAATTGACTGGTATACGACGCATCTGCACTAAAATGTACATCTTTCGTCACGGCCTTGACCAGCCGCCCAACTCGGGGGGTTTCCTGCCATCGCAGCACAACCCGGTGGCCGACCCACTCTTGATATTCTGGCGGCGCATGGCGAATCTCAAAAAACACGCCCCTCACCCAACGACGCTGGTGGGGCTGGGGCAAAATCAGGCGCCCAATCCAGGGGGCGATCGCCTGATAGTGGGGGCCGGGTGCCGAGGGCGTCAAGGGATAAGATTCTGGTCGGGCAAAGGGGGCGTTGCGATAGCGCTCGTAGTTGCTGGGGTTGACCGAGCTGAAATCAGGTTGGGGCAACAACGTGCCGTTGAGAATTTGGTGAATATAGTCGAGGGTTTGCTGCAACGCACTGCGTCCATCGGCCAAAATGACATTGGGGTCAAGAATACCGCCCGGCACCTGGTGACCTAAAGGTCCCATAGAGAAAATAGAAATCTTGCCCCGCCGTTTTGCCCGATTCCAAAATGACAGAAAAAATAGAGGCCACCGTCCAGGAAAAAGCACTGGGCCAAGGCGCTCGACCGGATCTTTATCTCCGACGAAGTGATAGAGGTGTTCTAGCTGCAAAATATCGCAGTTACCGCTCATTACTCCGGCTAGAGAAATGACCTCAAGCGGGGCATTGAGGATGCGCTTCAGCAAGGGCGCACAGGCACAGGCCATCTGGCCGCCACCGCTAAAACCAATGAGCGTGATCGGAATACCGCTATCAGGGCGATAGCCGTTTTTCAGCAAGCCGTTGTAGACCACCTGGGTAATGCCCTGGTTGTAAAGCGGCCCATAGCGCTTATCTGCCGACACCGACACAATGATCGTGTTGCGCAGGTTGACCAAAAAGCCTAAGATGGCCGCCGGATTAGCAACCCGAGCCTTGTCAGCCGCTTTCCACAAAAAGGCCAGGGGTCGATCTTCATCCAGGGGATTATTTAGCACCGAGTAAGGAATAATGCCCCGAATCAGAGCCACATCAGCAGGCAGGGTGGGGGTCAGGGCATCGAGAAACTCTTCGATATCGGGCAAATATTCAAACCCCGATTGGCCGATGCCGTCGAGGTAGACGATATAGCGCGATATCGTTTGAGTCTGGGTCTCATTGAGAGGAGTCGCCAGATCCCCAGAGTGAAGAGTGGTGTCGATATCATCTTCATACCAGCCCGCCCACCAGCCCAGGGTTTCTAACGGAGCCAGCACGCCCGCTACCGCCACGCCCACAATGCCGATCCAGGCTAGGTTAAACATCAGTTGAAACAGACGGGGAAGCTGATTGTGCCACGCAAACAGCCATTCCCGCACAGGCCGCAAAAACACAACTACCACCACAGTCAAAATCACTATGCCCAAAAGCCCAACCATAGTCTTTAGGGTTGTTTCCCAGACCTGCTTGGAGGGCGTGGCGGCAGAGCGCTGCGACAGAGAGGCTAGCGACGGTTCCTGTGAGTCTGCGGCTGGGACTGACGAATCAGAGGCTGGGACTGACGAATCAGAGGCTGGAGCTGACGAATCAGAGACGCCGCTGAGGCTGGGCGGATGGATTCCTTCTCGATAGAGCTGGCGAATTTCTGTAACCCGTTCGCGGAACTCGTTGGCCCAAGTCGCCGAGGCATCCGCTAGGCGATCGCCCACCAGATTCATGACATCCCGTCGTTGGGTCACGAGATCGACTCCGGCGATCGCACTAGCTAGACGACTACCTAGGGTGGCGATGGGTTGACCGACGGTGTTTTGCAAAACCTGAAGCACAATCCAGCCTAGGGCAACATAGCTAAAAGCGGCGCTGATCGACACATTTACCACAGCCCCAACGCCGACTACCATCGCCAGCAAAAACCAGACCGACAGCAGCGAGAGTAACGGCACCCCCAAATAAGGCATCGCCCCTAAAAAGCTGAACAGCAAAGGCGCACAGCTAAAGCCTAGGGCGATCGCCAGTGATTCTAACTCCACCTGCACCCCCGGCAAGAGCCAGATGATCAGCCAGGTGCTCAGCCCCAGAAACAGCAACCCCGATGCAAATAGAGCCGCATTGATCAGCAGACTAAAGATGAAGCGAAGGGGCGTGACCTGGTTGATAAACAAAATCACGGCCTGACCGATGCCCCGAGACAACCCCGCCAAAAAAGCGAAGAGAAGCGCCAGCACAAACCCCTGAGGTAAGTCACTCATGACTCGAAAGGCATCTGGATTGAGGGCAAAAATCCAGCCCACGAGTTCAAAAAAGCGGGAAATTGTTGTGTCGGACATGGGCGCGTCAGTAGATGGGGCAGATCTCGTAAATAGCCACTCGTAGATAGCTATCTGTCAATTGTTGATCCTAATATTAGGGCTTTTTTGAGAGCTAAATCAGACGAGATCGTGATCATAAAAGCGCTTTTAAGCGCTGACTTATTGCTGGTGGAAGATGATCCGCTCACAAGTACGCGATGCCCACTCTGAGCAGCTTCACCAACGCCCCGGCATAATGAGAGCATCAGACCAGAGTCTTCATCATGATTGCTACACCCAACCCGCAACCCATGAGCGTCCTAGACTATCTCGACTGGGAACCCCAGCAGGAACTGCGATACCAAAGATCCGTCGCAGTGCTCCGCCCATAGCCGCAGGCTTGGGGGGTGGTGAAGCGATGGGCGACCGGAGGGAGCAATAGCTTAATGCTGCTTACAAAACACAGCCTTGTTTTGTAGGTTATAATAAATACATGCTCAATATGACGTGGGAATTTAAGCTAGAGCCAACCGCTGAGCAGGTTTTAGAGATTGAACACACGTTAGAGGTGTGCCGCAATGTCTGGAATTTTGCGTTGCGGGAACGTAAAGACTGGCTCAATTCCCGCAAGACTCCGGTCAATGCGTGTTCGATTCGGCAAGAGTTTATCTTGCCCCCTGATGCGCCCTTCCCGGCTTATGCGCGACAGTGCAAAATGCTCACCGCCGCTAAGGCTGAATTCCCTAAGCTCAAGACGGTCAATGCTCAGGTGCTTCAGCAAGTTCTCAGAAAGCTTGAAAAATCCTGGGAGTCTTGGAGATTAAAACGGTCAGGGTTTCCCCGGTTCAAAACGTTGAATCGGATGAGAAGCTTCGTCTTTCCTCAGATGCTTAAAAACTGCATCACGAATGAGGGGATTAAACTGGCTCAACTGGGGATGGTTCGGGTTCGATGGTCACGAAAGATCCCGGATGTGTTTCAGGTCAAGCAGGCTCGCATCGTCCGCAAAGCATCGGGTTATTTTGTCATGCTTAGCCTTCAGGCTGATATCGACATCCCTGCTGCGATGCCTCACGGTCATCCGGTGGGGATAGATGTTGGGCTGGAGTACTTCCTCTCCACGTCTGACGGAGAACAGGTTAAGCGACCCCGCTTTTTTGACAGGCTGCACCGCAAGCTGAAATTGCTGCAACGCAGGCTTAAGAAGAAGCAGAAGGGGTCTAGCAACTGGCTAAAGCTCCAAAAGAAAATTGGGAGAGTGCATCAACGCATTGCTGATACCCGTAAGGACTGGCATTTCAAACTGGCTCATCGTCTCTGCGATGGTGCAGGAATGGTGTTTGTGGAAGACCTAGACTTTCGCATCATGGCGAAGGGGATGCTGGGCAAACACACTCTAGATGCGGGCTTAGGTCAATTCACAAACCAGATCCTGCCTTGGGTGTGCTTCAAGCGCGATGTCTACTACGGCAAGGTTGATGCCCGTGGCACCTCTCAGGAGTGCCCAGACTGCGGGGCAGAGGTTTGCAAAGACCTTTCAACCCGAATCCATCACTGCTACAACTGCGGGTCAATCAAGCCTCGTGATGTGGCGGCTGGACAAGTCATCTGTACCCGTGGGCAACGGGGAATTGAAAATGCCTGTGGAGACGATCTGACGGGGGTATCGGTCACGATACCGAGTCAAGTGTCTTGGAAGCAGGAAATTTTTGGGGCAACCCAAGGAATCTCTCTGCATACCCGCTAGGGTTGCGGGGAGAGAATGTCAAGCCCTAGCATCCGTGCCCAGGGTTGCCGCATCAACATTGCCGATGCCAAAGTTAACATTGATGCCTCGATCTATCGCTATCCTGATCTGGTCGTAAGCTGCGACGAACGCGATAAAACAGCTCTCAACGCCATTCAATATCCCAAGCTCATTGTAGAAGTTCTTTCCCCTGGCACCGAAGCTCTTGACCGGGGCGATAAGTTCAAAGAATACCGCACCCTACCCAGCTTAAAAGAGTACGTTTTGATCAGCTCTACCGATATTAGTATCGAGATCTATCGTCGCGGGGAAGGGCGACTGTGGCTGTATACGACCTACCAGAGCGGCGACACAATTCAATTAGACAGCATTGACGTTGAATTTCCCGTGACAATGCTATACGAAGAGGTCACTTTGGAAGGCTAAACGTTGACGTTGGTTGACTGACAAAATCTTGTGTAGCTACAGTTTCATTGTGGCACTAGCTAGATTTTCTTCTACTCTTTAGCAAAACTGTCTGGGGTATTGCCGCTTGAGAAAATCTCTAATAGCTATTAGAAGAATCATAGGTTGATCACTTATGAACCGCAGACTCTTGATTTGCGCCTGCTGAGTTCTCTTGAGCTGCTTTCTTCTCAAACTGCTGTTGCAGTTGATCCGCTTCTTCAAGTGTCTCTGTCGGATCGTATTCTGTCGTTTGCTGAATGTAGTTTAGCTTCACTTCTTCCAGCAAGTCAGAAACCAAATCCTGTAATTCATTGCGAGTTGACTCTTCCTGTAACTCTTTGAGCAGTGAATCTTTAAAGTCTTGCGTCAGTCGATCTACTAATAGCTGTCCTTCAGTGTCAGAATAGTAAGCAGTCAACGCATCGTATGTCAGCTGAGATAGATAGCTCGAAAGTTCTTCAACAAAATTAGCAGGGAGCGTATCAACACCAGGAAGATTTAGAATGCCTTGATACACGCTCGATTGCCGAAATATGTTGTCTAGGTTGTGGTGAAGCACCGTTTCTAGCTCAGGCTGCACACGCGGTAATACTTTATAAATTGAAAGCTTTAGAAGCCGATCTAAAATAGCATCAGCTTTGTCAATGTTACTAACTTGAATATAGTCTTTGGGCTGAAACAGCATTCGAGCTGCGGCTCCGCTCTTGACTGATTCGCTAGCTTGATTAACGATGCGGACGAGAAGAAAAATCGAGACTCGATCAGCCAAATAAGCGGCAGGCTCATGGGTCACTTGAGACAAGATTCTACCCATATCAAATAATCGAGACTGATGCGATCGCACCAGGGCAGGAATAATCCTCAGCCATCGCCAGATCGGTAATAGAAGAAAGATATCATACCAGCGGCGAAGCATCGTATCGCCCCAGCTCAGCCCTTCTTTTCCATAGCTTGCAGCAAATGTTCTAATCAGAAAATCTGCGCCAAAAAAGGCAATAAAATAATTATCTATACTTTGAATGCCTTGATAATGTAGAGGCTCATAATAATTTAAAGTAGAAGGAAAATACTTCGCATATAGCCCCTGTAGCGTGGGATAAGATTTATCAAAAATTGCGATCGCCAAATTCATCCAAATGACGACCGCCACAAATCGACTCCACCATTGCCATTGATGAGGGCTTGATGTTTCTAAAGACAAAGACTTCGCTATGTTCGTAGAAACTGTGACTTGTTGTTCTTCTTTAACGTCTTTTTTTATATCTTCTGATCGAGACTCATTAAACGTTTCCTTAGCTTCTCCTTTTGGCATTTTTTCTTTCCTTCGATTGGCCTAAAGTTGGGTTTCGCAGCAAATATGCTGTTGCAGAAGTGAATCAGTCCATTCACTCCCACCCAGATTATTGCTGCTATATCATAATGTCTCGAACTCATGTCTTAGATTGATCGGGTTATTGCCACGTGCGATCGCCATCTTCATCAGTGCGAGCCTGACGAATGACATCAGAAATTTCTTCCGCATCTTTGACGTGATGCAGTGCTTTCTGATCTCCGTCTTCACCATCAACCACAAAATAGGTCGGAACAACAACGTGTTCACCTGTAATGTCGGCAGTGTTGACCGCAACTTGCTGTGCCTTTTCTTTTAGACTCTTATCTTCTTGAACGCGATCGCCTGGGTTAACGGTCGGGTTTTCATTCATGATTGCGTCGTGGTGAGACTGACGCTGTTCAGGGGTTACTTCTTCCGGGGTAAGGGGCTGCTTATCAACAGCAGACTCGGATTGATCGTGGGATGATTGAGTATGCATAGAGTCGTAAACCAACTAGCGGTAATCCCGAGTTATGCTTTTCAGTAGCAAGATCGGGTTTTAGTTGAAATATCGGTTGAGATATCAACTATTTACAACATACACAACAGGAACGCTAATCTCTGTCTTTCAGAAGGGATAAATTTGCATCACGCGTTATCCTACTAAATAGGCATTCGGAGAATATAGCAATCCGAAATGATGTGTGAAGTGTGGGCGGGCACAGCCCGCCCACACTTCACGATTCAATTTCACGAATCATTTGAGATCGCTATATAAAAAATTATTTTTTTGGCAGATATAGTTCTGTAGAGCGATTATTTTTGAATATTAATTCGACAATATTAAAAGCTAGAAAATATCTGGAGATAGAGCCACTAAGTCGTTGTTTTCTAGATTAGAGCCTGAAATTCCAGCACTTTATAGTCTCCAGAATAATGAAATAGCTCTGATAGCAGCCCAGAAAGTCTGTGCATAAAAAAGAGCGGGAGTCTTGAATAAGATCATCCCACCCTCTTTTTTACACGGTTAGTTACAAGTCAGAATTAAACAATCTATTTATTGCCTAACCCTTCATAGAATTCTTCACTGTGGCGCTCAGATAACCCTTTATTACCCAAGCCTTCATGAAACTCTTCGCGATGGCGCTCAGATAATCCTTTGTTGCCTAACCCTTCAAAGAATTCTTCACGATGACGACCACTTAATCCGCCCGATACGGTGTTGAGCTGCTCATCGTTCAGTTCTTGTTCTTGCTTGATATTTTGTTCAGTCATTTTTAATGTCCTCCAGGACTTAAGGTTTGTTTTCGGTCGTTATGTTCTACAGTAGAGCGCTTATATGAATTGACCCTGAGCGCAAAATTAGGAAATTTTTGCTTTTCTTTCAGCTCAAGTTCATTCATGGTTTTCTCACCGCTGAGGGTGCGCTCTATGCTGTCAGTGAAATTTCTACTCATTGCCGTTTACGGGCATCGTCGCTGCTTTATGGCCTCTCTCTAAAGACTTCGCAGTACTCCAGCCATAGCTGAAGGCTTGGCTGGTGGTGTAGCGGAGCGCGACCAAAGGAGCGATTTACACAGAATTATAATATAGTGTAGACATGCTTAATATGACGTGGGAATTTAAGCTAGAGCCAACCGCTGAGCAGGCTTCAGAGATTGATCACACCTTAGACGTGTGCCGCAATGTCTGGAATTTTGCTTTGCGGGAACGTAAAGACTGGCTAGATTCCCGCAAGTCTCCGGTAAATGCGTGCTCGATTCGGCAGGAGTTTATCTTGCCCGCAGACGCACCATTCCCGAGCTACCACGTTCAGGCTAAGAGCTTAACCCAGGCCAAGTCCGACTTTCCTCGGCTCAAGACCGTCAATGCTCAAGCTCTCCAGCAGGTTATCAGAAAACTGGATGGAGCGTGGGAGTCATGGCGGTTAAAGCGGTCAGGGTTTCCCCGGTTCAAAAAGCCAAACCGGATGCGATCGTTTGTCTTTCCTCAGATGCTCAAGAACTGCATCACCAGCGAGGGGATTAAGCTACCTCAACTGGGCTGGGTTAAAGTGCGCTGGTCACGGGAGATCCCTGATTTATTTCAGGTTAAGCAGGCTCGGATTGTTCGCAAAGCATCGGGCTATTTCGTCATGCTCAGCCTTCAGGCTGATATTGATATCCCTGCTGCGATGCCTCATGGCCATCCAGTGGGGATAGATGTTGGTCTGGAGTACTTCCTCTCAACGTCTGACGGAAAACAAGTGAAGCGACCCCGCTTTTTTGACAGGCTGCACTGCAAGCTGAAATTGCTGCAACGCAGACTCAAGAGGAAGCAGAAGGGGTCTAGCAACTGGCTAAAGCTTCAGAAGAAAATCGGGAGAGTGCATCAACGCATTGCTGACACTCGCAAAGACTGGCATTTCAAACTGGCTCATCGTCTCTGCAATGGTGCAGGGATGGTGTTTGTGGAAGATTTAGACTTTCGCATCATGGCGAAGGGGATGCTGGGTAAGCACACACTAGATGCGGGATTAGGTCAATTCACGAACCAGATCCTTCCTTGGGTGTGCTTCAAGCGCGATGTCTATTACGGCAAGGTTGATGCCCGTGGCACATCTCAGGAGTGCCCAGACTGCGGGGCAGAGGTTTGCAAAGACCTTTCAGCCCGAATCCATCACTGCCATAACTGCGGCTCAATCAAGCCTCGTGATGTGGCGGCTGGACAAGTCATCGGTACCCGTGGGCAACGGGGAATAGAAAATGCCTGTGGAGTCGAGGTGGCGGGGGCTGAGGTCACTCAGCCTAGTCAACTGGCTTTGAAGCAGGAAATCTTCGGAGCAATCCGGGGAATCACCACGCATAATCTTTGATTTGCGTGGTGAGGATGTCAACTCAAGTTCTTTTGAATCTGGTCAGAATCTCTGCCGAGGCAGATTTATCGAGCCAGATTTATTTCATCTCACCGTTCTATCCCTACATCTGCCATGACCTCTGTACCTAAGACCGAACGCATCAACTTTGATTTAGACCAATCTGCACCGGGTAGCCTCGCCGTGAAATGGATTCACGGGTCGATTTCACCGAAGCACAACACCGATCCCGATATCCAAATTCACTGGTACAACGAACATACGGTTATCTTGCGCCAAAATATGGCCGTAAACTATGAAGCCCCATTCATGTTTTTGCTATTTGGCAACGATCGCGCTTTCTTGCTTGACACAGGCGCAACGCGATCGCCCGACTTCTTTCCTCTACGGCAGACGGTAGATCAGCTGATTAGCCAGTGGCTGAGTCAACATCCTCGCGCTAACTATCCGCTATTCGTGGCTCATACCCACCTGCATCGCGACCATTTTGAAGGCGACTCTCAATTTCGCGATCGCCCTAACACCTACATTGTCGGTCGCAGCCTCGATGACACCGTTGAATTTTATGGCTTTGCTCGCTGGCCTGAAGACAAGGCTAGCTATAATCTGGGCGGTCGCATTTTGGATGTGATGCCAAGTCCCGGCCATGAAGAGGCTGAGGTGAGCATTTACGATCGCTACACCGACATCTTATTTACAGGCGATATCTTTTATCCGGGGCGGCTATACGTTCAAGATTGGGATGCATTTGCGGCCAGCATCGATCGGCTGGTCACCTTCACCGACAGCCATCCTATCTCCCATATTCTCGGCTGCCATGTCGAAATGTCGATTCATCCCGGCAAAGATTATCTTGTGCGCACTATATTTCAGCCCTATGAACGACCGTTGCAAATGACGGTAGAGCAGTTGCGATCGCTCCAGACTACCATTCGAAAGATTAGCGGCAAACCTGGCATTCATATCTGCGACGACTACATTATCTATAACGGCATCCCCAACCGTTACTTTAGCTATGACACGGTTAATCCTGATGTCGAGATTGGGGCGATTGATCCAAATTGATTGGCTCAATAGAAAAGACAGTCTCCATTTTCTGCATATCTCTTGAACCCTCAGAGGTACTGAACAATACAGACCTCGATTCAGGAGATACCATGATGTTCCCCCACATCGACAAGGCAATATCCCCCAGGCTAACCGCATCTTTTAGCTTCGTTAACGGGTTGTGCCAAAGCGCTGTTCCCGATGGTGCGAACCATGCAGCAACAGCATCTAAGCAGCCTGATATTTCTCAAGACTCTGATTTTTTGCCGCTCTCTGGCTGCAATCAGGACGGTTATCATCAAGACAGTCCTAATCTCACCCATAGTGAGGCTGAGCAAGTCAGTGCTGCCCAGCATTTTGTCTCCAAATTTCCTCAAAAAATCTGGATAGAAGGCGATCGCCCCTTTGCCGATTCAGATACATCTTTGGCAGAGCAAGCCCTGCATCACTATCAGCAGGGATATCTCTCCGAAGCGCTACAGGGTTTTGAGGCGCAGCTGCTAGAGCAGCAGAGTCAATCTGATTTGATGGGCATGGGCGAAACGCTGCTCCATATCGGGCGGATTACATCAGAACTGGGCGGCGAGGCAAAAGCCGCGATCGCGCTACACCAGGCATTAGAACTCGCGACCACAGCTCAGGCCGCCCAATTGCAGGGGCGGAGCCTATACGAACTGGGACACACCGCTCGCAATGCAGGGCTGCCGCTGCGAGCCATTCAATATTTTAAGCAAGCCGCTTGTCTGTTTGCCGAGATTAATGATGATCAGTCGGCAGGCTATGCCCTGACTGAGCTGGGCCGACTCTATGGAGGCTTAGGACGCGACGACCGAATGCAGCAACTGTGCGCGATCGCCGCTGATATTTTGCGAGAAGCGAATGATCTGCCAGGAGAGGCTACGGCTGTTTATCACTGCGGCATTGCCGCTTACCATCGCGAAGATTATTCTGAGGCGATCGCCCGTTTAGAGCAGGCTAGCACCATTCACCTTGCAACTGGCGATACCCTGGCCGAGGCCAACAGCCGCACCTGGCTCGGCCATGCCTATCGCAATCAAAATATGACTCGATGTGCCATGTGTTGTTACTGGGATGCCTGGAAACTCTGTGCCGAAGCAGGCGATCGCCAAGGCACCCTGACAAACCTCGCCGAACTGGGGCAAATCTATGAACGAGAAGACATGCTGCTCTCGGCGTTAGATGCCTATCATCAGGCCATCGAACTTCTGCGTGATTTATACCCAGAGACATTGCTTGATGCATCGCTGCTCAACCAGGCCAAACGCCTCGAACTCACCGGAGCCATCGAACTCGCTGTAGACAGTTATCGCCAACTCATTTTTAGCTGTAAACCGTTTGATTCCGATCCGTTGGACTCTGACTCGATTGGTTCTGACTCGATTGACTTTGATCCAATTGACTTTGATCCGCTTGACTCTGATCCGATTGCTCCTGATCCGATTGCTCCTGATCCGTTGGGCTCTGACTCTCCTTGACCGATATCGAGTCCCAGAAACCATGCATCTGACTGACGGTTTCTTCAGGTCGAAAATAGTGGAAAAAGTGTCGCCCTTCTGAGCCTATCCAGACGCGATCGCCCCGTTTGAGCAACCGCGACCAGCCGCGAACCTGAGTCGGGTCTACGATGACATCGTCTTTGCTGCCGCAGACCAGCAAGGGCACATCAGGCATCATCGACCCCATTTCGGCTCGCTTGAGCAACGAGTGAATCGATAGAGAACAGGCTAAATCCTGCTCCAAATATCGCACCAAGCTTTGTGACCTTGACCAGGCACAATAACCAAATAAATTGTGAACCATTTGGAGGAGAATCTTTTGGCGATCGCACGGCAACAGTTGGCGCACGGCATAAAAATGGGCTTGCCAATCAATCGCAGGATTGACGCCCACAGCAAGCAGAGTCAGCGATCGCACCCGCTCTGGATATTTACAGGCATAAAGCAACGCCAAAAGGCCACTGGTGCTGTGACCCACCAGGTGAATGGGGCGATCGCCCTGTTGCAAATAGTCGTGTAATAAGGCGATCGCCGTCTCTAGACAATTCGCTTCATCGGGAGACTGACCATACTCCCACTGGGCAACGAGCATTTTTTGAGAGAGAAGACTCATCGCAGGTCGATTAAATCGCTGAAAGCTGAGACTCGTGCTCAGCCACAATACATCTGGGAAAATAGTCATATGAAATCACCTTTGAGAATAAAAGAAGAGAAATTTTGTATGTCACAAACCTGACTGTGACGAATCATTTTTCACATTGATAAACTTGAAACCGTCTATCATTTCAAAACCAATACACCGACGACGAACGAACATGACGCAAGAGTTGGGTAAGTAGGTGACCCTAAATAAATGATGCCGTATGGTGCCGTTAGGCGTAGCCGTAACGCACCACTCTATAAGGCTTCGATGCGTTACGCTGTTGCTAACACATCCTGCAAATAATTAAGATCACTTACTTATATTCATCCTACGCAGTTCGGAAATCTCCGATCGTTGAGAAGGTTCACTCATCGAACTGGCTGACTTAGATAGAAAAATAGGTGGGCGCGCCCCAGCTCATCCTTCACGCTCAGTGGCCCTGTTCAGTATGATTTCCCAGCATGTTTCTGGGGATTCGTATCAATCGTCAGCGGCGAAAATCTCCGCATCTGGCGAAATCTCAACAAACGCAACGACCTGCACCCGATCTGCTTCTACTTCTAATTCTAGAAGGCGAGCTGTAATTCCTGCTGCTTCTAGATTGCGAAGCGTAAACTCGCGGCTGACTCCTTCGACCAGAGAGGTCAACAGTCCTGAGGGAAAGGCTTCTCCATTGGCAACGAGTTCAGGATCGGTGAGCTGAAACTGATAGCCGTTGGCGATCGCCACTCCCAACCCCAGCCGAATCGCCAGCCCTTGCCCTGTGCCCTGTTCTTGCAGTTGGGTCTCAAGCTGCACCCGACCTGGTTGCGGCACCGTAAATCTTGCTGCTACCACGTCTGACCGATTGAATCCGCCGATGGTTCCTTCGCCCAAGACATTCAAACTCAAGTCCTGTAACGATTGTGTCACGCTGGGAGACTGGAGGGCTTGATTTATGTCTGCCGTCGTCAGTTCTAGCCGCACCACGGCTCGCAGAGGCTGATCTAGACCGATATTGCCGTTTCTCAACTGATTGATATCGAGATCGATCGCATCGGTTTCGAGATCCAGATGGTCAATTCTCACACCGTCCTGGATCAAGATTCCCCGTCCGGCAATTCTCACTTGGTCAATCTGGCCTGAGAGAAACTGGTGAGTTGGCGCAGCGTCGATACGAATAGCGAGGGTTTCGGCATCCTCAATCTGGTTGCGCAGGCTCTGTTCTGCAACTTCTTGAACGCCAACTCCTGGAGTGGCAAAGAGTCCGGTTAGACTCGCTAGCAAAATTGTAATCCAGTTCACGGCGCTTCCTAACGGTCTCCCTTTTGATCGCTTTGTCCCATACGATAGCGC
>JBARXP010000173.1:0-9651 GCA_049647405.1 Elainellaceae cyanobacterium
TGAAACCGCGCTGGGAGAGACGCATCCTGATGTGGCCAACAGCCTCAATCATCTGTCAGCCTTGTCTTGGGTACAAAATGATGTACTCTCAGCCAGGGTTCAGATAGAGCAGGCTGCCGAGATTAGCGAAACCAATTTAGAGTCGATCCTAGCGGTCACTTCCGAAGCCCGGAGACGAGCCTATTTATCGACTTTCTCTGGTGAGACCAACATGATTGTCTCACTCCAACTCCAAGACGGAGCTGATGCTGCACCCCTAGCGCTCACCACCATCCTGCGCCGAAAAGGCCGAGTGCTCGATGCCACCGCCGACAGTTTTCGCGCCCTCCAGCAGCAGCTAACCCCCGAAAACCAAGCCTTGCTCGACGAACTTCTCATCGTTGAAACCCAATATGCCAATCTGGTGCTGGGCGATGCCACCGAAGCCCAGGCCGACCAGCTCGACGAACTGCAAACCCGCGCCGAAGGTCTGCGGAGTCGCCTCGCCCGAGCCAGCGCCGCCTTCCGTGCCGAAACCCAGCCCGTCACCCTAGAGACGATTCAACAGCAAATTCCCACCGATGCGGCATTAGTCGAAATTATCCGCTACAGCCCCTTCGACCCGACCGCATCACGCCAAGATCGATCCGGAGATCCTCGCTATGCCGCCTACATCCTCTTCCCCAACGGCGACATCCGCTGGGCCGATCTCGGTGATGCCGCCCCCATCGACGCTCAAGCCTTCGCCTTCCGCAACGCCCTCCGCAACCCCCGCTCCAACATCCAGGCGATCGCCCGCGATCTCGACGCCCAACTGATGCAGCCCATCCGCGAGCTGACAGGCGACACCACCCACCTGCTGCTCTCCCCCGACGGTGCCCTCAACCTCATCCCCTTCGCGGCTCTGGTCGATGAAAGCGATCGATATCTCGGGGAAACCCTAACCTTCACCTACCTCACCTCCGGTCGCGACCTGCTACGGATGCAGCGAGAAGCGGAGCCAGGGCAAGACTCTGTGATTGTGGCCAATCCCGACTATGGCGCAACAACGATCGCGGCGGAGATCCCCCCTAGCCCCCCTTATCAAGGGGGGGATCGGAATCAAAGCTCCCCCTTTCAAGACGGGAACCGGAATCAAAGTCTCCCTTCGGAAGGAATCAACCTGGCTCAAAGTCCCCTTTATCAAGGGGGATTTAGGGGGATCTCTGCCCAACGTTCCAGCGACTTCGACAGCCTCAACGCCTGGGCACCCCTGCCCGGAACCGAGGAAGAGATGCGGGCGATCGCCCCCCTCCTCCCCAATCCACAAATTCTGGATGGAGCCAACGCCACAGAAGGCGCTGTGAAGCAGGTGCAAAGCCCCAGCATTCTCCACATCGCCACCCACGGATTTTTTCTGCAAGACCAAGACTGCCTCGCCACTCCCGATGCACGGGGCTTGGGGCGAGAAGCCTCTGTTGAGATTACCTTCACCGGAGAGCGCGACTGTGTGCCCACCCCAAGCAATGTCGAAGATCCGCTGTTGCGTTCGGGACTCGTGTTTGCGGGGGTGAACCAGAGGGCGCAGCGTTCTGATTCGTCTCAAGATTCAGAGACGAGCGATGATGGAGTGCTGACGGCACAAGAAGTCACCCGCATGAACCTCTATGGCACTCAACTGGTGGTGCTGTCGGCCTGCGAAACGGGTCTGGGCAACGTGGTCAACGGCGATGGCGTCTATGGTCTGCGACGAGCCTTTGTGTTGGCCGGAGCCGAGAGCCAACTGATGAGCTTGTGGAAGGTGGATGACTTGGGCACCAGTCAGCTCATGGGAAGCTATTACGAGCAGTTGATGGCCGGAGCTGGCCGCAGTGCAGCGCTGCGCGATGTGCAGCGAGAGCTGATGCAGACGGGAGCCTATAGCCATCCGTATTATTGGGCCAGCTTTATTTTCTCTGGCAACTGGGAGCCGATGGAGGAAGGGGAATGAAGAAGCCCTGGCGCTATTGGCGATGGGTGCGGCTGACGCTGGACGGACGGCGGCAGGTGCAAGAGTTGCTGCCTTGCCGAGAGTGGATGCAGTCTCAGGGGCTGGGTTCAGAGTCTGAAGAACTGCTTGAGGAGAAGGGCGATCGCCCCATCCAAATTCAGCTTATGCAGTCCTTGTCATCCCATCCCCAACCCGCCGAGGGCTGTCTCCGCTGCTTCATCTCCCACGCCATCGATCGCACCTGCCGAGATTTATTCGATCGCTTTGGTCGCAAGGCGGGGATGACCAAGGTGGAGGAGCTGCTAGTGTTTGTGCTGACGGATGCCGATCCGCTGCGGCAGCGTCCTACGACTCCTGTTCTGGAAGACGATCCCTCCCTAGCCGGGAAAGTCTTGCGTAGCTTCAACCCAACGAAAGCTCAGCTCAACACCTGGACAAAACGATTGGTGATCTCCGATCGCCCCCTCAACCAATACTTGCAAGAGCATGGCGTCTATCTCGACAGCGACTGGAGCTTGCTCAACGCTCTGACCCCCACAAAGCTGCGGCGATTGCTGCTAGAGCAGGCTAACATTAGCGATGCTGAGCTGGAACGGGCGATCGCCATCTTGCGGAGCTATCACGAAATTTATCGGCGCGATCGCCTTGCAATCCGCTTTAATACTAGTGCCCAACTCACAACTGAGGATGATTCAGACGTGTCTATTAATCGATCGCGCTGTGAAGACCCGACTCTAGACCAACTAAAGCGGATGGTGGAGTTTCTTCGATCCGAAAGTATTCACGAAGTCGAGCCAGACAAGGTGTTGGAACAGCTCGCGACTTGGGCGCAGATGATTCGCCAACAGCGCAATCCTCCCACAGTGTCTCTCGATGATCCGCAGGGGCAGCAGGCGATCGCCCAGCTCTCGTCAGACGAGGCAGAAAGTCTTGCCGAACAAGAAGCCGAAGCCCAGCGGCAGCAGTTTATGCAGCGCTATCGCAAGGCACTGCTAGAAACCCTAGATGAGGCGATCGCCCTAGTTTTAGATCAGCGGGTGGCTGACTTGTCCAGGCGCAAGCCGATCAAAGCTGCCTATTTTCTCGACGGACTCTACCGCTTTATCTGCAACGGTGAACCGATGGGGACGATTGCGCCTCATGTGGGTCTCAAGCGTCAATACGAGGTGTCGCGGTTGCTGAACCTGAGGGCGTTGCGAGCCGACATTCGCCGCGAAGTCGAGATTCGCTTGAGACAGCGCATACGTGATCTAGCCGAGGACTATGTAGATGTGACGCAGTTGGACGATTTGTTAGAACAACTCCTCGACCTCCAACTGAAACACCTAGTCGCAGACGCCGAGGCTGAATCCTTCACGCCCCACGCTCCCACCCGTAGCCTTCTCCATCATCGTCTCAGCGACATCCTCACACACCGGAGAACCCGCAATGAGTAATTCGTTTCTGGCCTTAGATTTTAATGAACATGACCTGTCCTTTGGGGAAAGGTTTCTGCAAGCGGCAGCCATTTCCCTAGACCCCGACGCGATCTGCTGGGCAGCGGAGCAGAGCCAATCCCACAGCTCCAGTGACAACCCCACCGATGACCCGTGGACGTTATACATTCATCTGCTAGCCCGGTTAGGGATTCGAGAATGGCTGTCTCAAAGAAGCCCCCGACTCAGCGACGGCGTAGAGGTAGACGTTGATGCTGTTCAGCCGATTCAGATTGGGCGCATGTCCACAGCGATCGCACCCACGGATTGTCTGGAAGACGGCACGGTTGAAATGGCTCAAGGGGCGATCGCCTCTTCTCCTCAGTTTCATCTCTTAGTAGAAGTGCTAGAAGAAATCGACCAGATCCAAATTCGAGGCTTTCTAGCTCATGAATCTTTAGTGCAGTCCATTCAGTCCGCCGCGCTTCAGCCGGATGCCGACCAGACCTACACCATTCCTGTGAACTGGTTTGACCTCAACCCCGATCGCTTTTTAGTGATCGTAGAATGCGCGAATCTGGCTCCTGCACGACTGCCTCTGTTTAATGTCGATCTAGATCTGAATCCTCAACGCATTGCAGAGGCGATCGCCCGTCCAGCCCTAAATGCCGCGACGTGGCTCCGTGACCAGCTCGATCAGGTAGCGCAAGACCATGCCTGGACTCTACTCCCCACCTTTTCTTACAGTCCGGCTCTGCGTTCTCTCCGTTCCCCAGTCGAGCAGCTTGACGGCATTGTGTCTGACCTGACTCGCTATCAGTCCGTCACCATTCCCACGGCAGCGCGCTCAGCCGCCTACGAGTTTCGAGTCGATGACGCCGATCTGCGTCTCTACATCGTCACCTGGGAACTGCCCACCGCTGGCGATCGCTCAGACTGGATGCTGCTGGCAATTCTCAGTCCCCAACCCGACTCGCTGCTGCCCCTAGGTCTAACCCTACAGCTTAGGGATGACCGAGAACTCCTCTCCGAAACCACTCTCGAAGACACCAGCAGCACCTTCCTCTATGCCCAAGTGGTTGGAACCCAAGACGAACGCTTCGTGATTAGCGTGCGATCGCCCAACGGCATGACCGTCTCCATGCCACCGATCACCTTCAGCACTTGATACTCTCATTGACTGACAAAACTTATGCATAGATCCTTGAAAACCCCTCACCCTAGCCCTCTCCCGAGCGGAGAGGGAACAAGAATGTTGATCGGATTTCCTCGCTCGATGGGAGAGAGGTCAGGGGTGAGGGGAAACAAGTTTTGGCAGCGGTAGGGTGCTGTTAGGCGCAGCCGTAACGCACCATCTCAACTCACCCTTCATCACTCCAAACTCCAAACTCTAAAATGTATGGTTTGCAATGAACGCCCCTCCTTTTCTCTACCAGCTCACCCTCGAACGGGTCGAAACCACCTGTAGCGTCCATCTCACCTGGGGTCAGGGGCAGCGGCTCCATGCCAGCCTTGCCTATCCGCCCCAGCTCGATCGCCTCTATCGCGATTGGCAGCGAGCCTACCTGAACTTCTACCGTCGCTTACAGACGGAACCACCTCCAGAGTCTCCCGGCAGCGAGCTTCGGGGTCGCCTCGTGGCTAGCGGCGCGGGCACTGCCGCCAACACCGACTGGCAGGCCGACCTATCCGACTTTCAGCATCGCCTCCAGCTCGAACTTCATCGCTGGCTTCGCAGCCCCGAACTGGAAACCGTGCGCCAAGAGCTAGTCAAAGCGGCTCGCACCGCCGAAAAGCAAGACGCTGTCGTGGATGTGCTGATTACCTGCAACCCGATTGATCTGGCTCGTCTTCCCTGGGAAACCTGGGAAATTGGCGCAGAAGCAGACGTGAGCGATCGCATTCGTATTGCCCGCACGCCCCTCACCATTCAGGCTAAAGCCATCTCCACGTCTGCAAAATCACGCCGACGACCCCGCATTCTCGTGATTTTGGGCGACGATCGGGGGCTCAACTTTGAGAAAGAGAAAGAGGCGATCGCCCCCCTCCGCAAGCTGGCCGACGTGCAGTTTATCGGCTGGCAACCGGGCAAATCCGACACTAAAGTCAAAGACGAAATTCAGACCCATCTGGTCGATCCCCACGGATGGGATGCGCTGTTTTTTGCCGGACACAGCAACGAAAAGCAAGGCCAAGGCGGCGAACTGGGCATTGCGCCCAACGGCTATGTGCGTATGGCTGACATGAAACCCCTGCTGGCGATCGCCCAACAAAACGGCCTCCAGTTTGCCCTGTTTAACTCCTGCAATGGCTTGAACCTGGCCGAATCGCTGATTGACTTGGGCTTGAGCCAGGTGATCATCATGCGCGAACCGATTCACAACAGCGTGGCGGAGCTGTTCTTTATCCACTTTGCCCAGAGCCTCGCCCAACACAAAGACGTGCATGAATGTATGCTTGACGCCTGCCAAGAACTCAAAACTAAAACGGCGCTCACCTATCCCGCTGCTGACTTAGTCCCCTCTTTGTTTCGCTATCCCAACAGCGACCTGTTTTGCATTCCTAAGAGAGGCTGGCGCGATTGGGCGATCAAGTTTACGCCAACTCGCGTAGAGGCGATCGCCCTATCGGCTTTGCTGCTCCTCAGTGTGCGGTTGTTTGTCTCCCAAGTAGCTCCAGGTGCGCCCCAGCGTTCAGCCTTTCCCATTCAAGAATGGCTTCTGGATCAGCGGGTGCTGGTGCAAGCCTGGTATCGGCAGCTAACCCATCGGGCATTGACGCCCTCATCTCCTGAAATCGTACTGATTCAAATCGATAACGAATCTTTTGACCGAGCCGATATTTCAGATCCCTATCCCATTCCTTATGACTACATGAATCAACTGGTGAGTCAGTTGGTATCGCTGGATGCGACAACTATCGGCATTGACTATGTGCTCGATGTCGATGACCCTGACCGCTTTGCCCTGGGCGAAACCATCACCGCCGCTCAGAATGACGGAATTCGCATGGTGTTTGCCAAAGTTGAAGACGACCGAGGCACCATGCTGCAAGCTCCGCTTGACGTTGCAGGTGCAGCAGGTATCCATGCACTGGCCGTGCGTTCTTTGGGCGATGACCTTCACATTCCGCTGATGACTCGCTGGTCTGAGCCGCTAGTTTTTGCTCACTGGCTGGCTTGGCTGTCGCCTCAGTGTGTTTCTCAGGCCATCCCGCTTTGTGAACAGACAACAGTTACCCCCGCTGAAGCAGAAGAATCGGTGATTGTGAACCAGCTCACTCGGCAAATGCCGCGTCTCGTGCGATCGCCCCTGACAGGTCTAGGCCACGGCCTGGGCTGGCAAACCTGGCTGCATCCAATTACGGATTTTTCCATGCCGCCGCCAGAGGTGTATACGGCGGTTCCGGCTTGGCAGTTGTTGGAGCAGCCCTTTTCCTCTTCCCTCAGCAACCTCTCAGAGAAGATTGTGCTGATTGCATCTGGCGGCTACGAAGAAGCCCGATTTGGGCCTGAGCAAGACAGCTTTCCACCCCCTGCGGCAACGCGCTACTGGTATCTCCAGCAGGGCACCGAAAACTATCGGCGGCGCATGACCGGAGGAGAACATCATGCCTACCTGATTCACCATACGCTGACCCAGCGATGGGTTGTGCCGATTCCAAATCTATGGATGGTTTTTTTGGCTGCGTTGCTTGGAAAAGTTACGGTGATTGGCCTACGTCGAGGGATACCTCTATCCAAACTCCCAATCGCACCCGTTAAACGTTATGGATGGGGCTATCTAGTCGTGGGTAGCCTCGCCTATGGTGTGATTAGTTTGGAACTGTATCTCTCCCCCGTTGCCATCGCATTACCAATCGCTTTGCCGCTGGCGACCTATTGGCTCTATGTTTCTCCTGCATTGTTCACCCCCCGCTCGTGAGGAATACCCCATGATGAATGTACGATTAGGGCGCATTTCGATTCGATTCCTTGGAGGATTGGCGATCGCCATTGCGCTGCACATCTTAATTGGAATAGAAGCCCATTCTCTCTCAACCGTACAAGCGTCACCCCTGTGGTCTCAAATCTTCGATCCACCGCCCCCACCCCCGCGCACGGGCACTGGTCGAGGCGATGAGCTATGCCTGATTGCCCCTTACCCACATGAGGATACCGCCACAGTCTGGAGTGACACCCCTACACTCACCTGGCAAAGTCCTGCCGGACTCATTACCAAAATTGAAATTAGCTCTGATGGTGAGGATCAGCAAGCTCCGATTATTCTTGAAGTCTCAGCCGAGCATATTGTCAGAACTGAGATGGCAGGCGGTCGCCCCATCCACACCTATCAGCTCACCTTGGAGGAACCGCTGGAGCGGGGAGAGGACTATCGATGGTGGACATACCGCAAGGTTGGCGATGGCTTGGAAGAACGCGCTTCCCGATTTGTACCGTTTCAGGTGATGGAAGACGAGGAGAGCGATCGCATCACCGAATCTCTCCGAATTCTTGGATACAACCGTGAAGCCCAGACTATCCGTGAACCGATCGCTATTGCTCAAGCCGATTTTCTTGCGCGAGAACAGCTTTGGGCCGATGCGTGGCAGTTGATTTTGGCGGTGCCTAACCCGTCTGAAGAATTAGAAGGGGCGATTTCAGAAACTCTAAATAGCCTTTGTGCGTTGGAAGAATGACGAGGAGGATGCCCAACATTCTTATGTTTTCTGAAAGTCCTGCATACCCTAGTAAGTTTTGAGGACTATACACTATTGATGTTTGCCCTCGTCTGGAGAATAGTCTGATGCGCCCCCTTATTTCATGTCTCGGTTTAGCAATAACATTACTCGCTGTTGATGTCGTGACGAGAGGCGATACAGCTCATGCCCAAGCCTCGCCGCTGCAACTTCTTCAGGTCGAAGGAGCGTTGGAATCTGACGATGAAACGATGTCGGGAGATGGCAGCTTCTTCGATCGCCATACGTTTGAGGGAGAGGCGGGTCAGGCGATCGCCATCTCTCTTGAGAGCGAGGCGTTTGATACCTATTTGCTACTGCTGGATGCGGAGGGGAATGCGATCGCCCAGGATGATGACGGCGGTGAGGGCACGAATGCTCTGATTCAGGTGGAGTTACCTGCAACGGGAACCTACACGGTGCTGGCAAATTCCTATGAGGCGGGAGCGACGGGCAACTATATGCTGGTTGTGCAGCAGGTGGATTCATCAGAGTTGGAAGGGTTTCAGCAGGCGTTGGCGGAAGCGAGAGAAGAGGGCGATCGCACGGCTGAACTAGAAGCCCTGTCTGATATGGCTAACTATTACGGCAGTCGGGAAGCCCATCTGGAATCGATTGAATATTTGCAGCAGCAGCTCAGTCTTGCTAAAACACTAGGCAATCGAGACTACGAAATTGCCGCTTATCAATTAATTCCGGCACGATATGTGAGCTTCGTCACTAGAAATAATGCTGAAGCCTATAGACTGCTTGATTCTGACGAGATTGAGTTAGCACAGCAGCGCCTAACAGAAAATATTAAGGTTGCTGAGGAGACAATTCCGATTGTCCAGCAGGGTCTACTGATAGTTGAAGGTGTTCAAATTGAAGATATTGCGCCTGAAGAGATTCTTACTACGATGAATTTGAATTTAGCCCAGATTTACCAAGGTTTGGGTCAAGCCTATCAGTTGATGGGAAATTCCTATTTGAAAGTTCAAAATCTTGAAGAAGCTCGACGATGGGCACAGCAAAGTATTGAGATTGGCCAGCAGGCCATAGCATCTGGACAAAAAGCATTAGAGCTGGCAGAGGAGAAGCAAGACACATTTAGGTTTTTATTGGCAAATAAAATTCTAGCCAGCATTTTCAATGGAATCATTGGCGACTCTTCCAGTGTTCAAGCATGGGTATTTTTGAACGAAGGTTCTTTTCAGGAGGAAATAAACGCCCTACAGCAGTCACTTGCAGCACGTCAGTCGGCTGTACCGTTCGCTGTTGCTAGTGAAAATGAGTATTTGCAGACGTTGATTCAAGGCAATATTAGTAATACTTACGACAGAATTGGTACAGCCTATCGAGAATTAGGTGACTATGAAAATAGCATTGCTGCGACAGAACAGGCTTTGGCAATAGCGCGCCAACTCGGAAACCAACATCTGGAATGGAATAGCCTTTTAGGACTTGATAAGTAGCTAGGCGGAATTAAATATAAAACGTTCCAGCAGGTAATTTCCGGCTTTGCTTCGCGCCTCCATCCCCTCAATGACAGTCATGGCTAAGTCGTATTCGTTGTCGAACATTTGGCCTGCA
>JBARXP010000174.1:0-2297 GCA_049647405.1 Elainellaceae cyanobacterium
TTATCCTAAAGCGCCAGGATGTTGAAATATCGACGGTTCAACACCCCAGCCGAGATCAAAAGATCCCCATTCTTCAGTATCAAGACCAGACTTTTCGCCTTCTCAGCGTTTTTAGTGCCGCTCAGGAAGAAGACGCGAGAGCCTTTTGGCGAGAGCTAACTGACAACCGAGGCAAAGCTTGTGTGCTGCTAGAAGAGCCAGAACGTTACAGCGTCTGGGGTAAGATTCGATTAAGTGAACTGACCG
The DNA here is from genome assembly GCA_049647405.1 of Elainellaceae cyanobacterium. GTDB lineage: Bacteria > Cyanobacteriota > Cyanobacteriia > CAKZMO01 > CAKZMO01 > CAKZMO01. The sequence goes on from JBARXP010000174.1 coordinate 247, forward strand.
CTGATGGCGATGGGCAAGAGTCTCCTGACACGGTCTTGCCGTCTCATATTCAAGCTTGTCTGTTGCTTCTACAAGCGGTGTACATCGATATTGAAGACTTGTTAGGGGCGCGACAACTTGATTTGTTTGAAAAAGAGATCACCACGGTTTTTCAGCAATGGCGATTTCCGAAGGCAGATTCGCCAAAAGCGATTGATCAGCTTCTGACGGTTGATCCGCTCTCAACTCTGCAAGTCCCCTCGTGGGAAGAACATCACCTTAATACTTTGTTACAAGAGCTTTACCGAATCGGAAAGGATCACTTTGGTAACGCTAGCTTTACCGGACGCGTGATGGACGCGCTCCAAGATATGCCCGATTCAGATCGAAAACAATTTTTAACGTGGTTAAATCAGTCACCCACGGGTAAAGTGTGGAAGTAATTTGAATGCTGCAAGCTAAGTCTTGTGACAGGTATTCCAGAACTTTATCCAGAATTCAGATCACTAAATTCAGATCACTATGACAGGAGCAGAGACAGAAGCAAAGATAGACAGAGGGAAAACCCAATGAAGTATCTAAGGCGATCGCTCTGAATTAAATCGAATTGAGAGCATCGACAAGGGGGCAGACCATGAGTTCAAAATCGTCACAATCTTCATCTCAATCGAAGTCCATTTTATCCGTCCAAAACATCATCCTAGCGTCCATTGCTTGGGGGTTAATCGCACTTTTTGTTTTCTTGTTTGGTAGCCCAATCGTCCCGCGTCCGATTTGGTACACGACCAGCACCTATTTGCTAGAAAATCTAGCATTCTTATGCGCAGGGTTGCTTTGTTTCCGCAACTGGAGAAGTTCCCAAATTGTCAGTGGGCGAACGGTGTGGTTGCTGATTGGGTTGGGAATGTTTTTCTATTTCGTGGCTAACTTGCTGTTGTGGTGGTGGGAACGTTCCCTCGGATATGCGCCAGAAGTGTCTCCGGCAGATGTTCTTTTTCTCTCTTCTTATTTGCTCCTGGGGGTTGGCATGTTGATGGCGGTGACCTCCAAGCAGCTCAATCTCTCGGTCTTGCAGTGGTCGCTGATTGCTGGAATCGCCGCCGTTGGGGTGTTTGTGGCTTACTTTGTCAGTGGTTATGCAGGCGGTGCAGCAGAAGAAGCCTCAGTGCCGATGAGCGAACCGACCCAGGGCGTGGCTGCGGTGATGTGGGTCAACCCTGCGGTCGCCCCCTCGTCTTCAGCTACAGATTTAGAGGTGTGGAGTGTCAGTAATGTATCGTCAAATGCGATCGCTCAAGCTCCAGAGGTTGCTGATGAGGTAGATCCATTGGCCGATAAGCCCAGCTGGATCGTGTCTCTAGACAATCAGCTGGCCGCATTTTCAGACATTGTCTGGATTTTATATTTGGCGGGCGACACCTTTTTAATGGTGATGGCAACAACCTTGCTGTTGGCCTTTTGGGGAGGGCGCTTTTCTGTGTCTTGGCGATTTATTGCGGCGGCTGGGTTTTCGCTCTATCTGGCCGATATCTGGTACTACTACGCGGTCGATAATTTCGAAAACTACGAAACGGGCTCTCTGCCTGAAGTCTTCTGGATTTTTAGTGCCGTGCTGTTTTGCATTGGGGCAGCCGTTGAATACAATTTGTCTACTCGATCTCGGCGCAGCAGAAGGCGAGCGTGACGGGTTGCACAGGGTCGCATCATCAGCACGATAACCGCTGATATTGCAGCAATCTACGAGGTTTTGATGCGACTCCTACAGATTTTTTAATAGTATGGATGAAGCTCAATAGACTGACATCCTTCTATATAATGGTCTCTTGCGCGATCGCCAACCTTTTTTACGGCTTAGAGAATGGCTCCAAAACGATTGTCTGATGATGAAAAGAAAGAAATTGTTGACCTCTATCGACAGCCAGAGGAGACGACTTCGACGTTGGCCAATCGCTACGGTGTCAGCAGCAGCACGATCAGCCGCATCTTAAAGCTTAATCTTACTGCCGAAGAATATGATGCCTTAGTCCAGCAAAAGCGGACGAGTAGCGGCAAGCCCTTGACGATTAACTCTA
>JBARXP010000175.1:0-2229 GCA_049647405.1 Elainellaceae cyanobacterium
TAGCGTCGGCTGCGGCAAGCACAGGTGGAAAACCTTTCGTTTCGAGCGATCCAACTGCCTCAGGCATTCTGAAACTCCTACAGGATAGATAAAAATCAATACAAATCCAAACTTTATTGTACGAGGCGGCGGGCCTATCTCATCGTTTTTCTCAGACTCGAAACGGTTCTGACTGCTCGTTATAGTTAATCGGCAGTATCGTCTCCAAATTTTCGGGCGGGTTAGGAACGATGTAGTATGTCGTCACCGTCCCTTCTCCTGGCAGCTGATTTCCTGCGGCGACTCCTGCTTCGACTGCTCGCTGCACTTCAGATACAGGGCCTCGCACGGCCACAAACTGGCGACCACTTTCTGAGCGATCTTGTACTACGATAGTGACGCGACCCGCTTTAACCATGGCATCGGCTGCTGCTAAAACAGTCGGAAATCCCTGAGTTTCAATCACCCCTACGGCGATGGGCATAACTTACGACCTTCAAAAAGAATGGTTCATGGTGAGTGTAGATGACAGAATCATCAACGATTTGCGGTTTGAGTCGGGCAGATTGAAAGGGATGGCCTTGCCAGACTGAGCCCAAAGGAAATCGTTGCACTCTCCGCAGACCTTTATCGTATCTCTCTAGGCACCTTAAAAGCTAAATATTCAAGAACCTATGAGAAAAAACCAAGTCTTTTTCTCCCGCAGGTCTAGACTCATAGATTTGTCAAACGAGGAGTTGTTGGGGCTGCAATAATGCGCTCGCACCGAGACTCTGGCCATGCCCACCGATAGTGACATTCTTTGGGGTTACCCCAGCACAAGCTTAAGTAGAGTTCGTCTTGCCCTGCGGTTACCTCTAGCCATTCGGCATCATCGATGGCGCGTGCTACATAATCAATTTCGACCCGCCGGGGATCGTGTCCGGCCTGCCAAAACGTCATCGCAGCAGTAGACTGCCACCAAAAATCAAGCACTGAAGACTTGGCGTTCACCAGAACTTCCTTGTCACCAGGAACCGAGACGAGCTGGTGGTGAAGCTCTGGGAGTTGCACCGAATTTTCTCGAAATTCGCATTGGCTCCACACGAGCCCTGACACCTGATGATCTCGCTGGTATTGGTGAATTTGCCGCTGAAAGTCTTGATAAGCAAACACCTTGCTCAGCTTTTCAGCTCCAAGTGCCTTCGCAATCACCGGATTACTCAGTCGTTCTGACGACGACAGCAAAACTCGTTCACCTTTCCAGGCTGCCCGCAGCTCTTGATCCAAAATTTGGATAAGTTGTTGGGTGGTGTAGACCATGCAGTCCGCTCGGGTTGAGGGCGGGCAATAACGTGGGATCAGAACACAGAAATAGCTACCGACTCTAAAATTTCAACTGTATCGAAGTCTCAACTGAGAGATACCTAAAACTACTATCGGCAGCGCTTTCACTTAACGAATCCTTTTTAGTCGAGGTACTCTAGCATGTTGTCCGTCTCTTCGGTGACGTTGTCAGCAACAGGACGATTGCCAGGAAGAGGTGCGACGGGAGGGCGGTAGATTTGCATCGGTTGGCGTCGCTTTTCTTGATCAGGCACCTGTGCCATTGAACCCGACGAAGGAATGGCGATCGCACGATCAGCATCGGAAGACATGAACTTTTCCTTAAGCCTAAACATTAATCTGAGCCATTTAGGCTCTAATCTTTCTATTGTAAGCGGTGAGCGTCGAGGGAAATAATGATGAAACCTGATGACATAGATTCTAAGAGGTAATCAGTCACCTGTTGCTACCGCGTCACGCTTTAGCATAACTCGCAATGGGTCATCATTCTGTCCATAACAAACGGCTACTTTGGTAAAACATATTTGTAAAACGTCAATAAATTGCAAAGTAGAGCCGCTCGATAAGCAGTTTTTAATAGGCTATCTTTACTAGGTTATTAAAATGAGCAGACTCAACACTTCTCACTTATCCCCCGTCATACCAGTCAGTGAGCGGTAAAGAAACGGATGTATAGCTACAGCCAGTAGCCTTAGGGCAATTTTGTGGGCGCGCGGTGCGCGCCCACAAAATTGTCTATGTCCTAACTAAGCTGACTACAGCTATATGACGAGGGCAGTTGCTAGCGTTAGAGCAAGCTATTGACATCCTCCCCGACCTAAAGGAGCGGGGATTCCCAGTCTGCCAGCACTAAACTGACTCCTGATGGGTAAACGGATCATCGCCAACTGCCCCAAGACGGGGTCTGACACTGGCTCACACGCC
>JBARXP010000176.1:0-7987 GCA_049647405.1 Elainellaceae cyanobacterium
TGTAACCAGCCTGACTGAGTCCACTGCTCGATGGCTTGATTGATGGCCTGACGAAGAGGTTCGTGGTCTAGGCCACGGGGCAGGGCGATCGCCAGCGCCTCGGCAGACAAGGGGGTAGGCAATATCCGATAGGCCGGATATTCTTGCACCCAGCCCGCCAATACAGTGAGGTCTCCAGCAAAGGCATCTGCTTCTCCAGCATCTAGCAGAGTCAGAGCCTCCTCGTAAGATTCAACCCCAACCAGCGTTGCCCCAGGAATGCGATATCTCACAATATCAATCGTCGTGGAGTGATTGAGTACAGCGAGAGTGCGACCAGCCAAATCCGAAAATTGCTGAATCTCGAAGCTGCGGGTGACTAGACCTGTTCCATCTAGGTAGTAGGGATAGCTGAAATTAACGAGGCGCGATCGCGCCTCAGTTCTGCCCATCTGGGCAATCACAACATCAACCTCGTCATTCAAGAGTGCAGACATGCGATCGGCATTTGCTACAGGCTGAAGCACCACTGCATCTGAATCACCCAGCAAGTCTTGAGCCAAATGCCGTGCAATCTCTATTTCCAGACCGACAAGCTCACCCTGCGGGTTCCGAAAACCAAGGGGGCGAATATTATCTTTGACACCGACGATCAGATATCCGCGCTGTTGAATATCTGATAACTCTGCTGCGCTAGCCCGACTAAAAAAGGACAGAGGCGTAATTGCCCTCTGCCCCAAAATAATGTCTGGAACATTTGTGGTCACAAAGATCGCCATTACGGCAAAATCTCGAACCCATCGCTGCATTAGACGCCCCAAGATCGGTCAGCCTTTCGCCTGATTAGCTAACTCAACAACCTTGCTAAAGCTGTTGGGATCAAGGATTGCCATCTGTGCCAGTGTCTTTCGATTGAGCTGAATCTCTGCTTTTTTCAAACTGCCCACAAACCTGCTATAGCTCATCCCGTTTTGACGAGCTGCCGCATTCACACGAGCAATCCACAACCGACGGAAGTCGCGTTTGCGGCGACGGCGATCGCGATAAGCGCTGCGCAGCGCCTTCATCACCTGCTGATTTGCCGTGCGAAATAGCTTCGAATGAGCTCCTCGGAACCCCTTCGCCAGCTTTAAAATTTTCTTGCGACGTTTGCGAGCAACGTTACCGCGTTTAACCCGTGTCATCTCTAGCTAATTTCCTACAAATCTTTTCATCGACATTGTTTTAGGCTGCGATTTTCATCAGCAACCCTCTGTGGCAGCCCCTACAAATAGGGCAGCATGAGCTCCACATTTTTAGCATCACTTTCACTAAGAACAGTGATTTGAGAGAGACGACTCTTACGAGATGTCTTCTTATGTTCTAGTAGGTGATTTTTAAACGCCTTACGACGCATAATTTTTCCTGAACCGCTGCGGCGAAAGCGCTTGGCCGCAGCCTTCCGAGTTTTTAACTTAGGCATAGGTCTCGTCCATTCAGCACAGTCTCCTATAATAGTCTGACTTGGCAGTCTTAGGCAAGTCCTAGATGTAAATCGCAGCAATTCTCAGTTTGGCGAGTTGGCTATCTGGCTACGCTTCCGACCCGCCCGCGAATAAATTGCGGGCTAATCAGTGAAAGCCCCGTTGGGGCTAAGATCCGTCGGCTATCAGTCCCTTCGGGACTTGATCATTTGTAGCCCACAACTTATTTGCGGGTGTTGTAGCGTAACCATAATGAGAATTGCTGTGCAAATCGCGCATGAAGTTGGCGATCGCTGAGATGAGAGTGACTAGCCCACACCGTAGCGGCAACCTAGCTGAATATTGATTTTGATATTGCTTGAAATAGCAGGATGAATTTTTTTAGATCTTTATCACTAAGAATTATCACAAACTATTGTGATTTCCGTGTGGACATGAAACTCTTCACTCTAGGGTGATGTGGATCAGGGGATAAGCTCATACCAATGGTGATGAGTTGAAATGATGTTCTGAAATTACTTGAAACTAGCTCAGACTGGAATGGACTTGCAACACGAGCTTAAACAACAACGCGTCAAGCATATTATTAGTAGCTACGAATTGGCTGGAGATGATGGCAAAGCATTTCAGGCTCAACTCGATGATCTGTTCCAACTTTATCCAGCTTCGCTAATAGAGCTTGCCCTGACCGAAGCATTAGTAGACGGGTGGCTTTCTGTGCCTACGGTGCGAGGATGCGAGTTTCTCAAACGTGCTCACACTAAGCTGGTGCAATGGGAGACTCAGCCGATTGTTAGTACCGTCACACCTGAGCAGTTTCAGCATGTCACAGGTCTTGATCCTACCCCTGTTTTTGGCTCGGCAGAAGTGCCTCCTCCTCGATCAATCGTTCAGCCTTCATAATCTTCGACTCTGCTCCAATCTCTCTCACCTTCTAGGTCAGCCTAGGTCAGCCTTAACCCTGTCAGGACTTACGCAGTTTGTTGAAAGGGTGGGCGCGTCGCGCCCACCCTTTCAACGAGTTTATTCAGGATTAGGCGAGTTGTGCGTAAGTCCTGCCTGTAAAATTGAGGCAGGCTTAGTCGTGCAAATACATTCCTGTGGATGCATGTTTCTTGAGCGTCATCTTTGGCTAGTAATTTTAAGTGGAGTCTGAACCCATGCCCATGATGCTCCCAAGCAATGCTCAAGATTTACTGACTGATTTGCTAGCACGCTATCGAACACGAGTTGATTTTCTCTGCATTCGCTTTGAAGAAGCTGAAGATACAGATATTTTGCTGCGGGGCGATCGCATCGAAACGCTGAGCGAGTCTATTTCAATTGGTGGGCAAGTGCGAGCCTGCTTTAGGGGCGGCTGGGGATTTGCTAGCTTTAATCGGCTAGAGTCGCTGGCAGAACGAGTGGAAGAGGCGATCGCCGCAGCGCGGATCGTTGGCGATGATGAAACGCTGCTCGCTCCGGTCAATCCTTTTCAAGACGTGCGTCGGTTACCCCTCACGGGCACAGATCCTCGCCAAATTCCGCTGATTCGCAAAAAAGACCTGTGCAGCCATTATGCAGACATTCTCCGGAGTCTTGACCCGCGCATTGCTACGACATCCGTTCGCTATGGCGATAGCTCCCAGCGTGTCTTACTCGCTACATCGGAAGGCACCTTTCTAGAACAGTCGTGGGTCGATATGGAAATGCGGTTTGCCGCGACCGCTCGCAATGGTGAGACCGTGCAAACGGGTAGAGAGACGACCGGATCGCGGAAAGCCTATGAAGATCTCGAAGGTCTAGACCGACAGGTCGAAAGTGCGGCTCAGCGGGCTGTCAATGCCCTTGACTTGCCTCCGGTTCAGGGAAATACCTACACGGTTGTGATTGACCCCATTTTGACCGGATTGTTTGTTCATGAAGCCTTTGGACATTTGTCTGAGGCCGATATGACGTACGAGAATCCAGATCTGCTCGAAGTGATGTCGTTGGGACGACGATTTGGCCCTAAGAATCTTCAGATTTTTGATGGCGCTGCTCCTGCGGGTCATCGCGGTAGCTACTACTACGATGATGAGGGTGTGCCTGCGACGACCACCCAACTGATTGAAGATGGCGTTCTGGTCGGGCGGCTCCATTCACGGGAGACGGCGGGCAAACTGGACGAAGCCGCTACGGGAAATGCCCGCTGCCTTAGCTACCACTATCCGCCCATTGTCAGAATGACGAATACCTGGATTGAGCGAGGAGATACGCCCGTTGAGGGTCTGTTTGACGGCATCACAGAAGGAGTGTATGCCCGCAACTGGCTGGGCGGTATGACCAATGGTGAAATGTTTACCTTTACTGCCGGAGAAGCCTGGATGATTTGTGATGGCAAAGTGGCAGAGCCCGTGCGCGACGTGACGTTGTCGGGCAATGTCTTCACCACTCTGGCCGATATTGAAGGCATTGGCGATGACTTTTTCTGGGATGAGTCAGGCGGCTGCGGCAAGGGGGGGCAGAGCGGCTTACCTGTGGGCTGTGGAGGCCCAAGCCTTCGAATTCGCAATGTCGTGGTAGGTGGAGAGGCTGAACCTGACTAGCCGTTTCTGACAGCAGTTAATGCTCTTTGCGTTTAACTTGCGCCTTGAAGTCGGCTAAGTCAGCATAGACCTGAAATTTTTCAATCAGGTTTGCTTGCTCAATTTGCCCCAATACGTCTTCGCCCACGTTGCATAGTCCTAACTGTGCGCCGACTCGTTTGGCACGGTTTTGGGCGATCATCAGAGTGCCGACACCGCTGCTATCGATATACTCCACGTCCTTCAAATCAATTAAAAGAATTTTTGCCTCAGCTTCAAGACGATGGGATATCCAATACAGTAAGTCAGGCGCATTTTGGGTGCCAAAAACCTGACAAGATAGTTCAAACGTATAGGCAGTCATAGTTGAGTGGATGTACCTAGGCTAGGTCGAAACTGTTGTTGGCTTGTCTGTATCTGCTCGATTTCTGCATCGTTTAGTTACGTGCAGAGAAAGAGATGCAGAGATTGAACGGCGCATCGTGCGATCGCCTACTAGATGCAATACCCACTAGAAAGGATCGGGAGTGAACGTGCAGAACTGTTGGTCGGTTCTCAACACTTTTCTACTCAACCTCCGAGAATCCGGGGAGTGAATCGTCCGGATAGCGCCTAGGCAGCATTTTGGAGAATATTTTCACAAAAAGACGCAGACTCATCTGAGAGGCGATCGCCTCTTGCTGTCAATTTTTGACACAAATTTCGACGCGTAGCGCTATACAAATTTCGATATAGCGTGATGCGTTGCTTTGAGTCTAGGGCGATGTAGCTGTAGCCTCTAGCTCAAACGCGCTGTGCATTCTAAAATTAATTTTTGATTGATCAGAGCATAGGGTTGAATATCGAGAGCCTTTTGAAACGCGCGAATCGCATCTCGATGTTGTCCTAAAGCTGCATAGCATAACCCCATGCCGTGCCATGCCCCGAAGTGGACAGGGTTGAGTTCTGTCACTCGACGACAGTCTTCTAGAGAGCGGTCGTAGTGACCCTGAATGTAGTGCAAAACAGCTCTCCGATTCCACGCTTCCGCAAAGTCGGGTTGATTTTCAACCAGGGTTGAAAGAATCGTTTCTGCGCCTTTAATATCGCCAGCTTCGTAAGAGACCTGACTGCGGCGTAGCAGGTCTAATCCATAGGCTCCTTTTTGCTGAAACCAAATTTGCCAGAGCTGCTGGGTCGCTTGCTCGCGGACAGACTCGTCAGATTGCTTCAGGTTTTCTAACAACTGCTCAATGGCAGGGTTATCCATGTCTTGAGGCTCCAGATCACGTCAGAAAGGGGGCGATCGCCCTGGCCCATTCTTGATGAAGTCATGGCTCTTTTTTAAGCTGAGACCACGTATTTCGTTCCTATCCTAACGTTTGAGTTTGTATGCTTACCTTAACCTTGAGGTCAGGATAAGCTATAACCCTTATTTTTCGCAGGCTACGCCTTACGTCCCTGATTGCAGAGGGCAAAAAATATGGGTTCTAAACTATTTGCGAATTGCCAGATGTTATGCCGTGAGATGAGTCATGTCCGTTACGGGTAACCTGATGGTTTTAGACGGTTGGCTGGGTCGAATCATGAGCGAATGCTAGTATTCTAGTTCGCCGTCTGGACATCCTCGATTTTCCATAGACCCTCTTCGCGGATCAGGGAATAAATGACGCTGACCGTACTGTCGTAAGATTCGTCTGGGTTGAGCTGACCTTCAACAAAGAAACTTCCGACTTCGTTTACGGTTGCACTGACTAAGGCGAGGTCAGGCTCATCTTCACTCCACACCACTTCAGACACCTCTAAATCGGAATGTTCAAATTGCCAAGACCAATTTTCTTGACTGGCTTGTATAGACTGGCTCCGCCAACGGCTGAACAATTGACCTGTCAACACCGTCTCTAACGGCTCTTGGTCATGCTCGTCTCCCATGGCGCTAGACTTAGCCTCAAACCATCGCTGGAGAACGTCACGGGCAACGTCTTCTGTGATCTCTCCCTCTGCTTCTGCTACTGGGGCTGGGGCAACGTCCGCCGGGTCAGGAATCGGGACAACAGGCTCAAGCATAGTCAGCGCTAGGGGCTCTCCTTGAACACGAGGGCCGCCAAAACTGGAGTTAAACCATCCCACTAAACGGCTGGCTACCATCCAAAGGACGATGATGCCAGCTAGCCCTACGGCGGCAAGAAACACCATGCGATCGAGTCGAATGCCTGCCTGAGAGGCTCGTCGATCTGACGGGGGAGATGTAAACCGAGCTGAGTCTGATTTGCCAGGAGAACTACCACTGGGCGATCGCCGCCCAAACCAACCTCCTCCTTGCTCCCGTCGAGCCCCTGGCCCACGGGTAAGCTCTGGACTATCAGCAGCCGTTTGTGAAACTCGTTCAGCAACAGGAGGCATAACCGTTGCCGTTGCTCCGCCTGATCGAGAGGACGGGCGATCGCCCTGCGCCACGTTGACAGAAGGCCCCAGCGTCGCCACAGATCCTCCATAGGCTGCGGATGACCCGTTTCTGTAGTGGCGGTCTCCATTGCTTCCGGCGGTCGCAGATGCTGCCCCAACAGGCTGGCTGGCCCAGCGATGATTGGGCGTTGTCACCACATCCCATCGAGATGCTGCTGCATCGTCGGGTAGAGCCTCAAGATAAGCCTGCACTCGGTCATCAGCAAAATAAGCCTTGAGCGACACTTCCTGCTGAGCCAGCTCCCTAAAATGAGGAAAGACCTCGTTCTGGAGCCAGCGCTCGGCGTAGAGACACAACCCCGGCAACAGGTCAGGCGACCCATTGGAATTCTCACGAATAAAGGCTAAAGCTGCATATTCTTTACTGTCTTCTAGGGCCTGACTTGCTTCTTCAGTCTGCCCCAGCAGGAGGGCACAAATTGAATGCTCTAACTGCACATCTTGGCGAGTCCCAAGCCGTAGGAGAAATATCTTTGCCTGCCGGATTAGGGCTGGCATCCGGTACGCAAAGCCCCGCGCAGTCATGGCATATACAGCCAGGTAAGTCGCCACTGCCGAAGGCCGCTGAGCCTCAGCCTCGAAGAGAGCATGCTGCTCTTCTGCGGTGAGGTAGCTGCGCAGTTGCTGCACAAACCGCAGAAAATCATCGGTACTCAACCCAGACTGATCGTTACCCGCACCATCAATGCCGCCCCGCTCGTGCAGCATGTCTTGCAAAAGCTGAATGCCCTGATAGTGAGCCGAAGTTTGGCCATCAGGGGCGGCGAGCAACTCCAAAATGCGATAGGGACGCAGCTTGAACAAATCAGCCTGCATTTCTCCTCGCACCGCTGCAAATAGTCCTTCCCGCAGCAGTAGCTCTTGCCCTGTCTCTAACGATTCGGCTGCATTTTCATACTGCCCTTGCTGCCACTGCTCTCGACCCAACTCTAGACACGCCAAGGCCACGGTGAGCACGACATCGGCTCCCACTACCTCAGGATCGCCAAATAAACCTGCGGCGAGGCTCATGTTGCCACTGCTGAGAAACGGTCGCCCTAGCTTTAAGACCAGCTCATACTCTCCTAGCTCTAGCAAAATGAGCAGAGCCCCCACCATCTGGTGCTCTTGAATTTCGATGCTGGAGATATGAGGATCGGCGATCGCCCCTCCTCGACTGGCCGCAGGTTGCGACGCTGCCGTTGCCGCAACACCCCCATTGGCCTCATGGGTAGAACTCCGGAGCGAGGGGTCTTGAATCGGCATATTGGGATCAGGAACCGCACCGTAGGCGTTGGCCAAAAATGCTGAATCATAGGCTTGACGCTGAGCCGGATCGGTGAGCACGATAAACGCCTCGTCGATCAGATCTCTCCGTGCTGCGATCGCCACTTCTGAATATTCACGCCGGGGAAGCTGTAGTGTGCGATCGCGGTGAGCGTGTTTAAGCTGCTCAGCCGTCGCCTGAATGGGCAAACCCAATATCCGATAGTAGTCCAACGGTATATACACTGTTCTCTTCCCCAGCAATGAGTAACGATTAATTATTTTGACCTGAGGTAGCATCAAGCCAAA
>JBARXP010000177.1:0-1657 GCA_049647405.1 Elainellaceae cyanobacterium
GGGCAGCCCATGTGTACCATGCGACCTTTGAGGGTGAGCCAGCGTTTTTGGCGTTTTCCCTGGTGTTCTGCCACGTAGCATAATTGAGTGCGGTAAACCCAGCGAGAATGCTTGACTCCCTCTTCGCGGATGCGATGCCAAATGATGTCTGCGATCGCCTCCCGTGGCAACCAGATGCAGTTGCGTCCGTCAATGTTGTCAATGAACCGTGCTACCAATCCCCGTTCTAGCAACACCAGCCCAAAGCCATGTTCGCTGCGTCGCTGCAACTGGTGTGCCTGCCAGGTTCGAACGAAGGACTAGCCTCCATCCCATGCGATCCAGGCACAGTAAACCAGCAACACACCACAAAACCCAAATAGACCCACCATCAATACCATTCCGCCCGTATCTTGCTGCCTTATGGTCTGAAAAAAGCGGCCATAACTTTCAGGTTCTCGCACCCATTGATTCAAGAATGCTAGAGGTAAAGTAATCGGTGGCAGTGCATACATTAACCAAAACGGCAGGAAAAAAATCTGAGCAAACCAGTCTATTTCAGCAGGCAAAAACTGCCCTGGCAGATGATGAGCCGAGCCTTGCCGAAATGCAAACTGGTAAGGATCGGGTAGGTCTTGGAGAGAACATAAGCCAGATGGGGGGGATGTCGGATTATGTTTTCTCATACAGCGGCATCAGTCAATTGCACAAGGCTTTCGTTGATAATACTCAATAACACGATATCGAAAACAGGCTAACGGCTCCGTTCACCTGCCGCAGATGTTTTTTGATTCTCACAGATGAACTCTTGGCGGTCGATGTGCATGAGCGTTGTTAGGCTGCGATTCAGTGGCGTAGCGTTGTTTGCGGCGATTAGAAGTCTCTGCTCATCTAGCTTTGCCGCCAATTTTCGAGTTGTAAATCGGGAACTCGCTCAAACTCTCGTTGATTTGCTGTAACCATAATCAAGTTGTTTTGAAGTGCGGTCGCCGCAATCAAAACGTCGTATGCACCGATTGGTTGTCCTTGAGATTTGAGCACAGCCCTGATTTGGGCAGCTTGGTCGGCTTCTGTGGAGCTAAAAGGCAGGATGTTTACAGAAGATAAGATGCTGGCGATCGCAGGCTCAACTGTTTGAACCCGTTGCGGATTAAGTGCTAACCCATAGCGCAATTCCATGACGGTAATGGCTGAAACAGCTATATCAACAGGTGACGTTTGCTTGAATCTTGCAATAGTTTCAACCTCACCCTTGATAAAGTCGCTAACCACGCAGGTATCGAGGAGATAGCGCATCAAAAGAGATCCGATTCTCTAGGGGGAAGAAGCTCGTCGCGGTAGGTCTCGAATGCGGGGAAGTCGCGGATGCCTTCGTAAGATAAAACGATTTCTGACCACTGCGAAGTGGCTCTAGCAGTTGATTGAGTTGCGTGACGTAAGGCTTGCAAAATGAGGGTTGAAAGCGGAAGGTTAGATTGAGCCGCTTGATGAATCAAGTCTTGCTCTAGATCGGGGGGGAGATTGATGATGACTTGCATAACTTCGTTGCCCCAGAAAGGATCTCATTTTTTGATGATGTAGTGACCGCCTTACTTCATTATCTTAAACGGCTATAAGGATGGGCGATCGCTCTTTCTTCAGCGCCTGAATAGGTTGATTGAACGGTGCGGCGTTGATG
>JBARXP010000178.1:0-6141 GCA_049647405.1 Elainellaceae cyanobacterium
CGCCGGGGGGCACGGTCAACAATCAGGATTGTTAGACACCCAAACGATGGATTGTCGCCCATTGATTTTCGTGAAGCGAGCTTGACCTTCCAGTCAGATGGAATCGCTAAAGTAGCAGAAGAGAGCATCCCTACCATTGCAGTTCACCGCTGCACCGTTAGGTTAAGCTGCTCTTCTGCACTTTTTTCGTACTCCATTTTTCGTACTTCATCACTAATACCGTCCTATGACCATGCTTCAAGTGACCGTCTCCGATATGGCCTGTTCTGCCTGCGCAGACACCATTACTAAAGCGGTGCAAGCCCTTGATACCCAAGCCACCGTCAACGCCGACCTCAACACAAAGCACATCAAAATTGAGAGCAGCGTACCCGATGAGCAAATTAAAGCGGCGATCGCCGATGCAGGCTACTCGGTTCAGTAATTCTGTTCAGTAATTCCGTTCAATAATTCCGTTCAGCCATTTCATTCAGGACTAGCGTTCAGGACTGGCGTTCAGGACTAGCGTCCATTCAATTCAGTACTCTTAATCAGTACTATTGAGTGGCACTGACTTAACAGATTAAATGGCCTCTGACTGGAGTTACCCCTACCCTGACCTGCTTCCTGGTGTTTTGCTCAAGCGCTACAAGCGTTTTCTGTCCGATATTCAGCTCGATTCAGGAGAGGTGGTCACGGCTCATTGCCCCAACACTGGCCCCATGACCGGGGTGTGCCATGTGGGCAATCGAGTCTGGGTATCGCAGAGCAACAACCCCAACCGCAAGCTGAAATACACCTGGGAGCTGATCGAAGTTCACGATAATCAGCCCACGTGGGTCGGGGTCAACACAGCCCTACCCAACCGGGTCATCAAATCGGTGCTGGAGACGCATCTGCTGCCTGAGATGGGGAACTACACCACCATTCGCCCCGAAGTAAAATACGGCAAAGATCAAAAAAGTCGCATTGACTTTGTGCTCGCCGGAGAAGCTCAGCCCATCTATGTGGAAGTGAAAAACACCACCTGGACTGATGGCGACTTGGCTCTCTTTCCTGACACCGTGACCGAGCGCGGTCAAAAGCATCTGAGAGAGCTGATAGATGTAATGCCAGACTGCCGTGCAGTCATGCTCTATTTCATTAATCGGGGCGACTGCCCCCGGTTTGCCCCCGGAGACAGCGCCGACCCAAAATATGGCGAACTGCTGCGAGAGGCGATCGCCAAAGGGCTAGAGGTTTTGCCCTGTCGCTTCGAGATTACGCCTCAGGAAATCCGCTATCTGGGGCTGGCTAAACTCGACTTTGAGTATTGAATTAAGATTCAGATTACCTAAGCGCGATTCGAAGATCTGCCGAGTTAATCAAGTCTGTTCATTTTTATTTCCCGACAACTCTAATCGGGATGTCTAAGATCGGGACGATTAATTGTCATAGTAAAGAAAGA
Source organism: Elainellaceae cyanobacterium (assembly GCA_049647405.1). GTDB lineage: Bacteria > Cyanobacteriota > Cyanobacteriia > CAKZMO01 > CAKZMO01 > CAKZMO01. The sequence continues at coordinate 1,427 of JBARXP010000178.1, forward strand.
AGGATCTCTTCAGAATCAATTCTGATGCTAAATCCATTTCCAATCGTTAAAGTTTCTCCAGATGCGCCAGAAGAATCCGAGGTCATGGGAACCAAAGAAAAATTTTGGTTTCGCAATCAAGAATCGGAGCTTTGTCTATATAAAAAGGCTCGACCCAACACAGGTGAAGATTGGTCAGAAAAAATTGCGGCTGAACTAAGCCAGTTGATTGGGCTGCCCCATGCTGATTATGAGCTAGCGGTCTTTAGGGGCGATCGCGGCATCATTTCACCTTCGTTTTTGCCTAAAAATGGCAGCTTAGTTCCTGGTAATGAGGTGCTTGCTAAGCTCATGCCAGATTACCCTAAGGCGATCCGCAGTCCTTCTTGCCACTCAATCAACAATATTTTCCAGGCTCTTAAAGATCCGTCTGTTCATTTGCCAACGGGTTGGACTCCACCAGATGGAATCACAACCGTACCTACCACGTTTGTTGGATATCTCCTCTTAGATACCTGGATTGGCAATGCTGATAGGCATCACGAAAACTGGGCATTTATTCAAGCGGGGGGAATCGACTATCTATCGCCAACGTATGACCATGCCTCTAGCTTGGGGCGAAACGAATCTGATGATAAGCGTGAACAGCGTTTAACCACCAAAGATAAGGGGTTTTCAGTCAACGCATACGTGGAGAGGTGTAAGTCTTGCTTGTATGCTGGAACTACAGATAAAAAGCCCCTGAAAACCTTCGAGGCATTTTGTGCAGCAGCAAACCTCTATCCTGATGCAGCACGTATATGGCTGGAATCACTGGAAAGCGTTTCGTCAAGCGATACGTTGAGACTGTTTAAGCGCATTCCAGGCGATCGCATCTCTTCAACTGCGATTAAATTTGCACAAGCAATGCTCACTGCTAATCGGGATAGATTACTAAACTTACGAGATTCGCTGCAATGAAGACACTGTTTTTAGCATGGCAAGATCCCCAGAGTCGCGCTTGGTTCCCCATCGGGAAGCTGACATCGAATGGAAGCTTCTATGAATTTGCTTACCTCCACGGTGCAGAAAAAGCTCAGGCTGCATGTGGCTTTCAACCTCTCCATTCATTCCCTAGCTTCAACGAAGTCTACCAATCCCAGGAACTGTTTCCGTTGTTCGCTAATCGACTGATGCGCCGTTCGCGCCCAGATTTTGGGAACTACATCGAGTGGCTGAATGTCCCTCATCAAGCAGATGATCCCATTGCAATTCTGGCTCGGAGTGGTGGACGTAAAGCCACGGATACCTTTGAAGTTTTTCCTACCCCAGAGCCAGATGAAAATGGACTCTATCATGTCCACTTTTTTTCTCATGGGTTGCGGTATTTGCCAGCTTGTTCGAATGAACGAATTGTTAAATTGCGGGCTGGTGAAGAACTTTATGTCATGCACGATCTGCAAAATCCGTATGATCCTAATGCGTTGCTGTTGCGAACGGAGGATTGCTACACCATTGGCTATTTACCTCGATATTTAGTCCATGATGCTTGTAAATTACTCGATCAAGATTCCCAAGATTTACACGTGCATGTTGAGAGAATTAATCATGCTCCTACACCGCTTCGATTTCGGCTGTTGTGTAATATGACAACTCAATGGGCAAAGGGTTTCCAGCCATTCTCCGGTGATGAATATCAACCCATTACAGAAAAGCCTGTACTCTCAACTGGCGCAACTTGCTAAGCATCACTGAATCGAGCTGCCAGATAATCACTCGTGCGGTAGTTCAATTGAGCTAGAGAATGTTTAGAGAGATTCGGCTTATAGTTTTCGCAATTGACTCAAGCGGCCTAGGGTTGACGCAGCATAGACCTCGATATCACTGCATCAACCCTTGTCAAAGTCGAAGACTCAGGCTGCACCTATGGATAGGTCACCACATAGGGCGACTCAATGGGGTCTGCCTGCCCTGCATTGACCAACGCCTGATAGACAAACGCCGCAACGTCGGCACGGGTTGCATTTTGGGTCGGGTTCAATTGCGCAACAGTCGGATAGTTGACCACGATTTCTTCTTCAGTGGCAGCGGCGATCGCCCCCGTTGCCCAAGCCGGAATCCGCGCGGCATCGTTGTACTTACCGAGAGCCGCAGTTTGACCCGCATTGAGACCCAGCCCACTAGCCAGAGCCACCAGCACCTCGACCCGAGGAATGGCTTGCTGTGGACGAAAGATGCCGCCGGGATAGCCCGAGAGAAAATCACCCTGATAGGCGGTCTGAATGGCGTCATAGGCCCAAAAATTAGACCTCACATCCGCAAAACTGCGGCTAGAGCGCTTTGGAGATGGAGAAAACGCCTGATTCACAATGGCCGCAAATTGTGCCCGCGTCACCGGATCATTCGGACGATAAGAGCCATCCGGGAAGCCTCCAATCACATCCAGTGAAGCCAGGGCTTCGATGTAGCTTTGAGCCCAATGGCCTTGCACATCAAAAAATCGGCTTCCGCCTCCCAGATCCACAGCACGGGCGACAAATTCAACGCTGCCTGAGATATTGGATGGATTAACATCATTGCCAACCGCGAAGAGGGTGTTGCTGCGGGTGGCGTTGTAAATGTCGTAGCGTGCGTTGTCGCGAATGACGTTTTCTCCTGGGTCATCTTCGCTCATCCCCAAATCGGGCAGAGCATTGGCGATCGCCACAACCCCATCTCGCTGATTGTTTTGAATCGCGTTACGGCGAAGCACAGGCCGCGCTTCGTTGGAGACCACGACGCCATCGACGTTGTTCAAAATTCGGTTGTCCACAATCAGCGGGGTGGCCGAGTCGCCCACCGCGATGCCAAACCCAGTCGATTGGAAATCATTGTCTCGAATTGTGCCCTGGGCTCGACGCGCAACCGAGATGCCGTTGCCGTCGTTGTTGGCAAACACATTGTCTTCAATGGTCGGGTTACCCGTGCCTGAAATAAAGACACCGTCGCGCAGACTGTTGGTAAACGTGCTGTCTCGAATCGTAGGCGTCCCTTCTTCGACCCAAACTCCAGTGCCCCGAGTTCGAGGATTGGTCACAGTGATGCCCCGAATCTGGCTATTGCCCGTCGCCAAAATAGTCATGCTTTGACGAGAAAACGTCGGACTAATGAAGTCTCCTCCACCTAAGACCAAGACGGTTTGCCCTTGAGTACTTTCGTTGCCGCGCAAAATCACGCCAGACGGAAGAATGAGGGGAAAAGTCTCACCCGTATCAGCCGTGTAGCTGCCCGGTGCAAGCTGAATCACGGTATTGTCGGTGACTTGAGTCAAGGCATATGAAATCGTGCGAAAAGGAGACGTGTCGAGGCCCTGTCCGGTTTGATCATTTCCCAACGCTGGATTGACATGAATAACCCTGGCATTGACTGGAATCTGAGCCAAAACTGGATCCGTGGAACGATACCCTTGATTGGCGATCGCCGCCCCATTGCTACCGCCAGCGACCAGTGCGATCGCCATCATGCCCATGCCACAAGCTTTGAGCACTTGGTGGCTCCAAAATCGAAACGAACACTCACACCCATAGCTGCGAGACACCTGGGGAAAACATGCCTTAAACTGCTGAGTTGAGCCAGAGCAAGGATCGGCCACCTGTATTTTGAGATCGCGACCCTGTTGCAGCCCTTGATGCAAATCAGACTGTGCAAGCTGTGGGAAACTCCACCCTGCCATAAACGTCATACCTACTTTGTGTGCAAGATCTGTACGGATTAACGAGCATTGTGAGCTATCTTCTCAAGATACAACGCTCCTCAAAAGCAAAACTCCCCTGACCGAATTATCTTAAAGTTATGACAAAATCTTTTTTTGTGGCTGCTTTTTCGTCAAATCCGTTTTCTAGGCGATCGCTTTCTGCTGAGCAGCAGAGTCAATCCCCTCAGCCTGCACCATCTGAGCGATCGCCCCAGTCTATACGGCACCGCAGGAGGTTGAGCTTCGCGACAATGCTCATCGCAGTATTCGGTGGGCTTGCGGGCTTGGGCTTAGCTCAGTCTGCATCAGCCGCAGAACGCGTTGTGTTGAAATATCGGTGGCTTCAGCGATCGGTTGCCGTTTCAGATTTGTCTACCCTGGCCGAAACCGGAGAAGCCTCGTCAGAACTCGAAAGCTACCTTGACTTAGCGGGTCGTAGTCCTGAGCAGCTCCAGGGCGACCTCAACCGCAACGTCAACATCAATCCGGTCAGGCTCGATCGCCTGCTCAATAGTCCCCTTGGCAATGTGGCCCTCGATCAAATCACACCCGCGATTCATACCCGCTCTGGCAACGCCGATCGCCAAGCTCTGCGGGCTGCTATGGTGCTAGCCGCCAGCGACGATGAGAATATCAGCATCATCGAACTGCTTGAAGAGTATCCGACCTCGGAGGTGTATTTGGATGGCGATCGCATTGTTGAGGCTTACCAGCAAATCGCCAGCATTCAAGAACAGCTTGAACGGTGGACAGGGTGGCTAGACTTTTAGATTGGGCTTTATCGCTGACACCTCAAGCAATCAAAAAAAAGAGCCCGACAATAATCGGACTCCCCAGAGAGTTTTTAGCGATTCAACCTGACACTCGATGAGGCGTGACCTAATAGGCTAAGGTCTCTAATGTTTCGCGGAGATATTGAGTCACAAGCTGGTCAGCATTTTCAGTAGACAGATCGGCAATATTAATTTCAGAATCGCCCCGATCGATGCCCTCTTCTATACCCTGCTGTCTCCAGCTTTGAAAC
>JBARXP010000179.1:0-23949 GCA_049647405.1 Elainellaceae cyanobacterium
CTCAACAAGGCTCGCAGTTGAGAAAATTCGCATTAGTAAGACTTATTGAGAATACTTTTGTTTGCAGCTTTCTTGAAATGAACGGTAAATCAAGCTTCCTGGGAATTCCTTATCCCGAACTCACGTTTTTTAGTTCTGAAAAGTAGCTACGGCAAATATCGCGATCGCTCACTCGCTCAACTATCGGCATGGCGTGGGGAAGGGGCGATCGCCGTGTGATCAGGGGCAACATTGAGAGTGAAAAATAAGCGGCAAGTCCTACAAACGAGATGATCGATTCTTTTACATAAGCTGGTCGTCGTGACGTGAGTAAGCGCGATCGCCTTTTGGTTAGGATTGAGCTGCCCAGACTCTCAACGGGCACAATGGGCGGCAAATTGGCTGCACAATGGGCTGTTGTTTAACCGCCAGGGATGAACCTTGATGCGCCCATCCCTTGCGGTTGGTGTTTATTCAATCTGCACGGTTTTGGTGAGAATGCACATCACCTCGCCCGGTCGATACGGGCTACGCCCAGGTAAACCAACGGTGGGCATGGTTCGGCTCCACTCGTTGGGTTCGGCGTAGCCGCGTCGATGCAGGTTTTTGATTACCTCTCGAACGGCTTGGGGTGAGCCATAGAGCAAGTGACGCACGGATTCGTTGTGCAGATTGGGTTTTGGGTTGCTGGAAAAATCAGCACCGGAAGCGGTGGACGCAGACGCGCCCGGTTGAAACGGTTGACACATGGTGGTTCTGGTTCCTTTTTGAAACTAAACAGCAGAAGGAAACCAGAACTCAGTCGCCTGACTACCCCGCAAATGTGTGTGCAATTCGAGGCAGCCACGGTTTACCATGAACCGTTAGCCCCCCGACTGGTCTCATCAGTCGCGGTGGGTTAGCCATCTGTGGGTGCTCTAACACTCGCAGATGGTGCCAAGGTCTTGAGTTCTGAACAAGCTATCCGAAACAAACAGCTTAATGAAAGAGAATACGCATACGGTCGTTGTAAGTCAACCGTAGAGGAAGAGAGAAGTCAGGAGTTGAGAGTCAAGAGAGAAGAATTGGGGGAGGGGAGAGACACGGGCTGTGCTCAGGTAAACCTGCTCGCAGAACCAACTTCCAAATCGATTCAGCTATGCAAATGCTTCTATTTCCGCAACTCCCATTTCATTGGGGAACCGCTTGTGATGAAAAAGGATATGGCGACGAATCCACTACCCATCAGTTTGCTCTGTGCGATAGGAATAGTACTTCATTCGGATCGCGTCACGGACTTGCTCCAACAGTTTTTTGGGTCGAGGTTCAGATTGTATTGGGTAAGACACCAACCGAGATGGTGAAAAAACTCTAAGCAATTTGAGGCGCTCAGAGAAGTGATGACTATACTGAACTCGTCAGCCTAATCACCCAAATAAGGACGTTAGGCTGATGTATTTCCACCTAATCACCTAAATCGGGACATTAGGCAGAAAAATGTCTACCTAACCACCTGATTCGGGGTGTTATGCGGAACAGTTCACTCCAATTAATAGTTAGGTGGCTTTAACTCTTGACTGAGGCGGCAACCTAATAGCTACTGGTCAGAGTTAAAGCCCAATCGTTCTAGAGTTATGGGTTGGGCAGCATTTTAGAAAGCCTTGTTTTGGAAGTTGACAAGTTATGGATGTTGCGGAGGCTAAGGCTCTACTAGAAGCCGCTGATGATGAGGAACCAGTTTTTCTTAAGCCAAGTGTGCTGGATAAAATACTATTAGACGATATACCCGATCAGGTCATGGTTGAGGTTGGTACCTTTAAAGATGGTGTCATGCACCTTGATTGGAGCGGAAGACTTTATAAAGATCAAGACCAAATTAAGGGTGAAGCAGACTATACCTGGACACGTAAATATTGGTATTCACCTATAGGATTAGAACACTATTTAGACTTGGTGCGTCGTGCCGTTGAATTGCGTAATAGAGTTCATGGCGATGTAGAAATAATACATTATGATGATGATGGTGCTTATATCCAAATGGCATTTGCTATAACTACGAAACAAAAGAATCTTGGCAAAGCTTATCGGTATATCAAGGCACTCTGTAGTGAATTAGAAGAAACAGCCGAGAAAGCTGCTGATGAACTTGGTAGAAGGATTTCAGAGGTTGCAAGTCGCGTATCTGGGTGGGGTAGTCAGAATCTAGACGAGCTTGTAAACGCAGTAGAAAAGGCTTCTTCTGTTGATGAGCGAGGGAGATCTTTAGAGGAACTTATTAGTCGCTTATTTGAAACAATGCCAGGTTTTACAGTGACCGATCGAATCAAAACGGCAACTGAGGAGATTGATATTGCCGTCCTGAACGATAGTAGTGATCCTCGTTTTAAGCGCGAATCAGCTATTCTTTTAGTGGAATGTAAAAATTGGACTAACAAGTGCGGCAAGAACGAATTTGTTCTATTTAAGGAGAAGATTGAAAACCGTAGTAATCGTTGCTCTCTTGGTTTTTTAGTCTCATGGAATGGCTTTAAGGATACTGTCACAAAGGAGATGTTGCGTGGAAGTAGAGAACACACACTTGTAGTTCCAATTACTGGAAAAGATGTACGTGCTGCGGTGCGTGATGCTAATTTTTCTGAGATGCTAACATTACGCTGGCAAAAAGCCATTAACACTTAAGCTCTACTAGTAGCAGCCGTCAGCCACCTAACACTTCACGGCAGCGGACGGGCGAAAGCTGCTAGTGCTAAGTTCAAAGCTATCTGCCGCCGCTACGTTTTGCCGTTAGCCTGCTGAGTCCTTGGTGAGGGCATTAGTCTGGAGATCGTTGATTGATTTATAAAGTAATTTATCGCACTGTAATGCTCCCAAATAGTGCTGAGGAGTTTAAAGAATCATGCTCAAGACTTGGAATGTAAGTTGGAATGCTCATGAAATTCTTGCTGAAAATCGATGGCTTAGTGGAGAGAAGCTCTACATTGATGGTATTCGCTGTGATGACCGACTTGGTTTAGGTTTTACCAGCGAACTGAGAGGACAAATTAGAGATGACGAAGGGGTAGCGCACGTTGTTACAGCAAAATTCCGACAAGGTTCATTCGGGACAAAAATTCTTTGTCATATTTTTGTTGATGATAAATGGATTGGTGGCGATCCAGTCTAGTAGTAGGTAGGGCATGCGATCATCTCGCTGATATTTCTTTTGATGAATGGTGCAACTTTCCTGATCAAGTTTGTCATCGATACGGGTTTTACGGATCACCTTTGCTTACCGCCAGAAGCAGTAAACCTGCTGTGGCTCCCCTTTTTATACAGTTTGCCCGCCAATTTAGCGGACAACAGTCCGGTCGTCTTGCCTGTTCATCAAGCAACAATTTTTTGGGATGGAGCCGAACGAGATGTTCGTGTATTTGCGACAGGGCGACGACCTTTGATTGGGACTGCACTGCTTGATGAGCCAGAACTGGTGATTCAGTTTACAGAGGGTAGGTTGGTGACGATCAATGAGTTGTAGGGGATTGGTCGGTGAGTAGCAATGCGGGCTAACAATCCGGTTGGAGCGGACTGACAACGTTGGTTGGCTTTGCAATAAAGGATAATTTCCAGCCGCTCAAGCGAACCGTTATGCCTCATGTCCTAATCCCACCGGTCAATGTGGTATTGGGTAACTACGCTCGTGTGTACTCGCACAGTGCTGCCAATCCCCAGGCCAACAACATGCTGCCCGTCAACGTCATGTATTTTTGTTCGCTTCGAGTGCGCCTCAATTACGCTCCGGATCGCGTGAAATTCTGATTTCAGCATTTCTGGAAAAATGGCGTTACCTTCATTTCGGCTTTCGCGCGCGCCTTCCAGCACAAACGCAACGCGATTACCGTAGTGGGTCGGGTTCAAATCGCACCACATATACGGCGGAAGGCAAACGGCTTTTGCGCTTGCCCAGCCAGCGTTTAGGCCGAACTGTGATGCGGGCGCTCCGCCGTGCCAGTGATACCAAGAAACCGGATTGCCCCATTGAAAAATGCACGGCGCATCTTCGCTCTGGGCTGTTACGAATACGATAAATCCTGCATGTCCATGCGGCACTTGCACCTCAATTTTTCGAGCTTTGGGTAAAACTTCGGCTGCAAACTTCAGCCAAGTAATATTGCCCGCCACTGCCGCAACAGGGTTTCGCGCATCCCTTTTAAGGTGGTCAAAAACACCGCCAGTTTTTGGCGCTTTATCGCTCGGCAACCAGATCGTTTGCATATCCTCAATCGTCGCATAACGGCGCTCTAGCGAAGGCTCAACACCCAGCTCTTTAACCATTTTTTCAGCCGCTGCAATTGCACCTGCAGTCGGAGCAGCGGAAGGGCGCTGATACTTCAATGGGTGCATTTTCGCTTTGAACTTGCGGGCGGCATCATCAAACGGAAGCCCAGAATCCAAATCATCCAGCAGGGTTCCAATCATGCTGCTACGCGGATGACAGAAACCAGCGGGGGCATCTGCTATCGCTTTCCAAATAATGTTATTGCGTTGCATTTGGTGCTTTGTCTGTCCCGTGCTGGTTTTTAAGTCAAACAGCCACTGCGCTTGTCCCAATACTTTCTCGCTGCGATAGAGCGCATCGCTTTGCAGAAGCTCTGTCACTTGCTCCAGCGTTTCGATCTTAAATTCACCCAGAGCGCGAAAAACATTACGGTAGTCCTCTTTTTTCTCGGCAGCTGCTTGCCCAGCCGTCAGTAGTGATTTTTTGTATACGCTTGGGTTGCGTGCTGCGAAGTGCATCCATGCTCCGGTGACGGGAGTTCCAAGCATCTTGTCAGACGATAGGAAAACTCCTGTAACTTGGGCAGATTCTGCGGCGGTCTTCATCGCGGCAATAGCGGCTTCGTACGCCTGTGGTGCCGCATCAACATCCCAAACGGCTGTCTTTGTTTCACCCGTATCGGGGTTAATTGTCACCAAGTTGCCGTATCGTTGTATGAACTGGCGGCAGGTATGGCAGTTGTGATATTGGCGATCGGCAGGCTCTGAAAAACTGTCTAAATAAATCGGCCACAGATCAATATCCGTGGCAAACAAAGCCTCATTCGGCAGTGCAATTGTTGAAAGGTAGGCGTTGTAAGCCGTGTCGTGTTGGTGTGCTGTTTGTGTCATTTGGTTTATCTTTCTTTTCAAGTTGAGGCATAATAAATCGCTTTAGCGGACATCGCTACGCGCTGCTGCTAAGCTCAGGCGTTAGCTGGCGTTATCTTGTTCGTGGGACACTCTCAAAGTTTTCTTGTTCCCGAAAGTTTAAGCTGAGTTAATTTCATTAACACGTTGCAAAACGCGGGTATACAAAGCTTCTGCAACCCAAAATCTAGCTTCATTAATCAACGCATCCAATAGCGTTTTCACATCAACGATCAAGCCTTTATTTTTTGCTTCGACTAAGATTCCGATGATACCTGTGTAGCGGAGATTCAGCTTACTTGCAATCAGCCGACCTCGGCGTTCATCAATCAGAACTTGATCAGCTTGCATCTCAACTGCGAGGGCGATCGCCAATTTTCAGCAAACAGCGATCGCACGCTGGACTTTGGCTGTGAGTGCGATCGCCAATTCTCACTAAACCGCGATCGCACTCTAAGCTCTGACTCTGGAAGCGATCGCCAATGTTTTGAGTTAAGAGAATTTCTCTTGACTCCACAGGCTCAAACTTGAGTAAAGCTATAATTTAGGCCAAGTGATTTGGGCGGAAATCATGACTACAGTATCTATCTTGCCAATCTCTAACGCTAACGGTGAAAAATCCTATCGAGCGATCGCAGGAGACAAGCATTCTGTTGGTAAAACCGCAGGACAGGCCCTTGATGCCTTAACTGCTCAGATAGGCGAAATTGACTTTAGTACGCTGCTGGTCATCCAAAACTTTCGTCCTGACTCATTTTTCAGTGCTGAACAGCAGAAACGCTTATCGGAATTGATGCACCTTTGGCGATTAGCAAGGGATCAAGGACAAGAACTGTCACCAGAACAGCAAGCAGAGCTAGATCACTTAGTGGAAATCGAGCTAAGGGCAGCAACAGCCCGTACTGGGGCATTGATGCAGCAAGGGAATTTATGAATCCTTACTACACAGCGATCGCTCAGCGTGCAAACCATCGTTGTGAATATTGCAAAGCTCCTGAAGTCGTGTTCAATTTTCCGTTTGAAGTAGAGCACATTGTTCCACTTTCTCGACAAGGCTCAAATGATGAAGCTAATTTAGCCCTTGCTTGTCGTTCCTGTAATCTTCGTAAGGGCAATCGTATCAGTGGGGTGTCTTCCTGCTCTAATGCAGAAGTTCGTTTCTTTCACCCACGGAACGATCAGTGGAGTGAGCATTTTAAGGCAATCCCTGAATCTGGTGAAGTTTTAGGAATAACTCCAACTGGAGAGGTGACTGTAGAGTATTTCGAGATGAATAGTCCTGCTCAGGTTGCAGCACGACAACTATGGATTCGCTTGGGGCTATTCCCATAATTGTATAGTGCAACAATTTAGGTGCAGCGGATTGACCAAAACCATTTGGGTTGGATGCAAAGGTTTTGGCAACTGCTGACTCAAACCGTTAGCCTTCTTGAAGAAATCGCAGGTTGTGGGAGCGATCGCACTCTAGGCTTTGACTGTGGGGGCGATCGCCAATTTTCAGCAAACCGCGAGCGGCAGGCTCCGCCTCTTCTATCTTTTGAGCTATCTCATCTCATTTACGGTGTTGGCTTTGGGGTTTGGGGCAGAGGCGACTCAGAGCGTAGTGACGCAAGCCAATCAAAAGCAAGATTGAAGGTGATTGAACATAACTTCATTAATGTTGCTTTCGGGCGTGATGTGAATAAAATATGCGCATAAAATAAATCATTAGTTTCAGAAAATTTTACGGATAATCAGGTTTTCCCTATGGTTCTACGACATCGGCTGCTTCAGGTTAATCTCGGTCTCAGAAAGGGCGCTCTCAAAATGAACGCTCTCAAAATGGGGACTGGCATGGCGATCGCCCTCCTATGGGCTGGCATGGCGATCGCCCCTGCCACCGCGCAAGAGTTAGACGCTGAAGACCCAGCACCTACCCCTGAAGCCCCCCAAGATGAGTCTGAGCGCCAAGTCGTAAACTGTATGGCCACCGCCACCCCTGCCTATGTGGAATGGGGACATCGCTACACCTATTGGCTCAGCGGCGTTGCCAAATTTGACAGCGACGGCAACATGCTGCCTGTTTCCAACGACCACGCAGGCGATTGGATTTTGACCATCACCAACTCTCTATCGCCTGATCTCGAAACCCACAACGTTTACCCCATCACCGAAGAGCAAGAAGCGCCTATCTTCTCGTTTCCTGCCGTGAGTAGCCAAGAGTGGTCAGCGTTTGGGGAAGAGCGTTCTGGTGAGTATGTGTCAGCTTTGTCTTACACCGAAGCCACCCACGGGCTGTTTATGGGCATTCGCAACACAGCCAACGCAGACTCCCCTCGCCAGCTATTTCAGGTGGTTCACTTCATCTCTGACAACTATGCGATGGTGTCTGATGTCTCGTCTTGCTTTGTTGGGTCGCGTCCAATGGTGATTGGCTCTGACGAAACGTTAGAGTCTGCTGAGCAGGCGATCGCTTTCTAGATGCCTCTGTGAGCCGTGTTTATGTGAGCCGTGTTCAGAGGCAAGCGCTACGCCCGTGCCCCCCGATAGCGCAAATTCCGCTTTAGGTCATAAAAGCGAGCCAGTTTTGGAATGGCTCCCTTCTGGCCCAACACGATCACGGTGTCGCCCCCCTGAAGCACCAACGTTGCAGGGGGGCGGTTGACAACCGATTGGTCAACGCAGCGCACGGCAAGAATGATAAAACTGCGATCGCCCTGAACTTCGATATCGGCCAGCGTCGCCCCCGCTAAGGGAGAGTCGAGCGGAATCATCAGCTCGTCAATGCGCAAATTCATTTGCTCCAACATACTGTCGAAGTGCGATCGCTCCCCATCTTGATCGAGAAAATCAACTGCCGTGGGGCGAGTGATCAGATTGGTCATCCGCTGGGCGCTAATGGCCGCAGGCAGCACCACATGGTCAGCGCCAGCCAGCCGCAGCTTTTTTTCGGTTGAAGGAAGCTCACCCATGGCTAAAATCGTCAAGCTGGGGTTCAATCCTCTGGCCGTCAAAGTAATAAACACATTGAGGGCATCGTCTGCCAGCACCGTCGCTAAGGTTTTCGCTTTCAAAATGCCTGCATATTCCAGCACATCTTCATCGGTGACGGTGCCCAAATGAGCGAGGCAACCCAGTTCTTCGGCTTTCGCCACCTGCTCAGGGGAGCTGTCGAGCACCAGAAAAGGTCGCTTTGCCTCTTGCAGCTCTTGGGCAAGCATTTGGCCGATTCGCCCAAATCCACAAATGATGACATGCTCATTCAACTTGCCGATTTCTTGAGTTTTGCGATGGGCATCGAGAGCACGGTTGATTTCGCCCTCCATCATCATTTGCACAAATCCTCCGACGATATAGGCCACTGAGATAAACCCAGCGAAAATTACGGCAATCGTAAAAAAGCGCTCGCTGGCGGTGTCTAGGGGTTTGACTTCGCCGTAGCCGACGCCAAAAATAGTGATCACCACCATATAGAATGCGTCAAACAAACCCCAGCCCAGCCAAGAGTATCCGATAACGGCCAGAACGATCGTCAAGACAAAGAAAATAATTCCTGTAACGACTCGTTCAAACGAGCTTTGCATAGGCTCAGCACAGCGAAGTTAAGTGGGCGCACGAGCTTAGATATGCCTTGAGACGCCTAAGCAAGCCAGAATCATCCGAATTCTAAGAACAGACCGTAAGACAAACTGAAAATTTGGTGATCTCATAACCATACGGAAGCAGAGATTAGAAAAATGTATCTCTGATATCAGTTTGATAGAACAGGCAGGACTGACGCGTTTTGTTGAAAGAGTGGGCGCGCCGTGCCCACCCTTTCAACGAGTGTATTCAGGTTTCGGCGAGCTGTGCGTAAGTCCTGACAGGTTGATAAAACAGATTGATAAGACAGAGGGCGTGAAGCGATCAGAATGCTGGAGTTTGAGCTGTTCTGACACAAGATGAAGATTTGAGTTGTTCTTATGGCTGTCCTATTCGTAGACTGGAGGAAGGAAAGAGTAGGCGAGGAGGTTGCAGGCGATCGCCTGAGGAAAGTCCGGGCTCCCGAAAGGTCAGACTTGCTGGGTAACGCCCAGTGCGGGTGACCGTGAGGAGAGTGCCACAGAAACATACCGCCGATGGCCTTGTTTTGGTGATTCCATCAAATTTGGTGATTTCATCAAAAGTTGCGCACAGGTAAGGGTGCAAGGGTGCGGTAAGAGCGCACCAGCAGCATCGAGAGGTGCTGGCTCGGTAAACCCCGGTTGGGAGCAAGGTCGAAGAGACAAGGGTTGACCTTTTTCCTGTCTCGCTTAAAAGTACCGCATGAGGTGTCTGGTAACAGGCATCCTAGATAGATAACTTCCCTGGCTTTGCTACCCGTGAAGCCAGAACAGAACCCGGCTTATGTCTTACTCTTTCCAACCTTGTTGATTGATCCTAAATTTAGTTCAAAGTCCATCTCCCCCAGGGAGAGGGATTTAGGGTGAGGGCGACAAAAGTGGTATCACCCATTCCGTTTAACACGGATTTTATATAAATTCGGAAGTTAACACTGCGACAGTCTCATATTGTCACAGCCTTGAACTGTTATAGATTTGAGCTGTCAAAGCCTTTTATTATTCTTGTGTTCTTTCCTTAAACTTTCAATGATTTCATGGGAGGTCATCATTCGCGTTGCGGTCGTTCTATTGCAGTTTGAGTTTGCTTTCTAGTTCATCAACCCTCTGTTTTACGTGCCTATGCTCAGTCCACATCGCCAAAAACAGCTCGCTCAGCTCATCGACAAATTAGGCAGTCTAAACAAGTCCTTGATCAACTGGTCTTTACTTGATCGAGCCTTGACCCATGCTACATTTTCGCCAGAACTCAACTACGAACAGCTTGAGTTTGTGGGCGACGCGGTGATTCGGCTGGCAGCGGCAGATTTTTTGTTTGAACAGTTTCCTAACTCATCGGAGGGAGAACTGTCGGCTATTCGCTCTGTGCTGGTGAGCGATCGCACGCTTTCTCAAATTGCTGAGAGCTACGGGTTAGGCCGCTATTTACGGGTTGCGGCGAGTGCAGCTAACGATAAGATTGGCGAAGAAACCCGCTTAGCTGCTGCATTTGAAGCCGTCTTAGCCGCCCTCTACTTGAGCACCGCAGATTTATCTCTGGTGCGACCGTGGCTTGACCTGCGGTTGAGCGACCTGGCCGAAACCGTGCTGCAAGACCCAACCCTACAAAACTACAAAGGCGCGCTGCAAGTCTGGACTCAGGCCAAATATCACACCCTGCCAGAATATCGCATCACCGAAATCGGCCAGTCTCATGGCGATCGCGAGCGGTTTTTGGCAGAGGTCTGGTTTCAAGGGAAGCGCTGGGGCGAGGGCAGAGGCCAGTCTAAAAAATTGGCAGAGCAGGCCGCTGCCCAAATGGCCTATCAGGTCTTGCAGCAGCTTCCTAAGCCTGAGCCGTCTCAGTCTTCTATGCCTCCGTCTTTGAAGTAAAAATTTTGAAGTAGAGAGTCTTGCTGAAATCTAGCTATGGGCGATCGCACAACGGGCATAGCGATTTTGGGAGCAGGGCGCTGGGGCAGTCATCTCGTGCGCAATTTTGCCCAGATGTCGGCCTGTCGCATTGTGGCGATCGCCGATCCCCACCGTGATTGTCTCCAGAGCGTCGCCCATCGCTGCGGCCTCTCAGCCGATGTGTTGCTCACAGAAAACTGGCAAGAGGCGATCGCAGCGGCGGGAGTCGAAGCCGTGGCGATCGCCACCCCAGCCTCGACCCATACCGTCCTCGTTGACGCGGCGCTTGCTCGTGGCTTACATGTTTTGGTCGAGAAACCGCTGACGTTAAATCCACAAGAGGCTGAGAACCTGTGCGCCTTAGCCGAGTCTAAACAGCTATATTTGCTAGTCGATCACACCTACCTCTTTCATCCTGCCGTTGCCGCAGGCAAAATCGCTCTCCAGTCTCCTGGCCTCGGCCATCTGCGCTACGGCTATGCCACTCGCACTCACCTTGGCCCCGTGCGTTCTGATGTCGATGCCCTATGGGATCTCGCCATTCACGATATCGCCATCTTCAATCACTGGTTGGGCGATCGCCCTTCTTTTGCCCAAGCGACGGGCACCGCTTGGCTCCAATCTGACACGATTGATCCCCTCATGGGCTCCAACGGGTTGGCCGATGTCGTGTGGGCTACGCTCACCTATGCCAATGGCTTTCGAGCAACGCTGCATCTATGCTGGCTCAACCCCGATAAACAGCGACGACTTTGCCTAGTCGGCCAGACCGGGACGCTCGTGTTTGACGAGATGCAGTCGCAGCCTCTCACGCTCGTTAAAGGACAAGTGCGACAAGAGGGCGCTGTTTTTCAGCCTGAAGCCCAAGAGCACATGGAGATTCAGGTAGAGCCAAGAGAGCCTCTCAACCAAGTTTGTGCCCACTTTTTGACGCATATTCACTCCAAGTCTCGTCCTTTTATATCCACAGGACGAGTAGGTCTAGAGCTGATCGCAATTCTCACAGCGCTTACAGCATCGGTCGAGCAGGGCGGTCAGACGATTCAAATTCACTACTCATGAGTAGAATTTTTCGTTTTTTGCAATATTCATTGATCTCTTTGGGAAGAGCTTTGCTATGATAGAGTGCGCACGAAAGCGGATGTGGCGGAATTGGTAGACGCGCTAGATTTAGGTTCTAGTGTCCTCGTGACGTGAAGGTTCAAGTCCTTTCATCCGCATTGTGAGACTCAAACGTTGAGATAGTTCTGACTATAGCCACGGCGAGTCTAGGGAGACTCTAACAGGACTTACGCAGTTTGTTGAAAGGGTGGGCGCGTCGCGCCCACCCTTTCAACGAGTTTATTCAGGCTTAGGCGAATTGTGCGTAAGTCCTGTCTCAGTTTAGAGTGTCTAAATTTGATAGTCTATGGAAAAAAATCTGTCGGCCAAACAGCGTGGCAGGGTGAAACTCTATACGACTGCTTGAGCCAACGTCGAGGGGACGATGTATGGGAATGCCCTGTGAAGTCAACAGTATCTTGAAGCTCAAGCCCAGTGACTATCCCAACTCATTAGAAGTTGGTGCCCAGCACCACGTTCAAAAAGATGGCTATCGCATCTTTCCCCTTGACGTGCCTCTCTGCTTAGTCGATGAACACTGGCTTGCCCACGCTGATATCATTATCGAAAAACTCACTTGGGCAGACCAGACTACTTCCCTAGAGTTCAAAATTGCTCGTCTCTATGACGCCCCGTTCAACGTCCACTAGGGTCAGATTTAGTCTCACGTCAGTTTCTGGGAGCATTCAAAACTACCAGCAGGTCGCCATCATTAAACGGTGCTACCTGAGTATATGCCTCTCGTCGGGGGGCATACACCATTCGATTTGGTTTTAACCCCAGACTTATATGTAAACGCTGATACAAATAGTCTGTAATTGATTGCCTACTATCTACCTAGTTCGATCCGGGTTTAAGGAGAGTTTCAAGTTTCATATTGCTCAGCAAAAAGCTCGAAAGATTCCTTAGAATTTGTATAGTCTGTTTAGAGCAATTATTCGCAAGCTATTAGTTCTAATCGGAACAAAAGCGGCGATCGCCTGCACCTCGATTTATATTTTCAATTCCTATCGTGCTTCACTCGCTTGAGATTTCACCAACATTTCCCTCGACACATTTTTATGCTGATCGACTAAACCGAAAATTTAGTGATTCGAATCGCTAGGTGTTTCATTGTTATCTAATCATTACTGTCTAACGAATTTCTCGGCCATAGATTTTACATTAACTTTTTCAGGCTTCTTATTTTGTGATAGATGTAGGGCAAGTCCATTTTTTTCTAGCATAAATGTCAAATATTCTCAATGCTTAGAGATTCCTATATCAGGCTCTACACCTCTTTAGCAGCTTAATAGAGTAGATTGCTGCAAGATGTGAAGAGACGCACGGCTTTCAATCATTGTTTAATGGAGGTTAACTATGGCTTATCATGGCGACATTTCATCCAGCGCTGACGCAGTTGGAGTTGCGGTCGTAAACTATAAAATGCCGCGACTTCATACGAAGGAAGAGGTGATTGAAAATTGCAAAAATATTGCCTCGGTCATTGATGGCATGAAGTTGGGTTTGCCAGGAATGGATCTGGTAATTTTTCCAGAATATTCTACCCACGGCATCATGTACGACCATGATGAAATGATGACAACGGCATCAGAAATTCCTGGGCCAGAAACCGAGATTTTTGCAGAGGCTTGCATTCGAAACAAGACCTGGGGCGTGTTTTCTTTGACGGGTGAACGGCATGAAGAGCATCCGAAAAAAGTGCCTTACAACACGCTGATCTTGATGAATGATCAGGGCGAGATTGTTCAGAAATATCGCAAGATTATGCCCTGGTGCCCGATTGAGGGCTGGTATCCCGGCAACTGCACCTATGTCTCTGAAGGCCCCAAAGGTCTGAAGATCAGCCTGATTATCTGCGATGACGGTAACTATCCAGAAATCTGGCGCGATTGCACCATGAAAGGAGCTGAGCTAATTGTTCGCTGTCAGGGCTACATGTACCCGGCGAAAGAGCAGCAAATTATTGTCTCCAAGGCGATGGCCTGGATGAATAACACCTATGTCGCTGTGGCCAATGCCTCCGGTTTTGATGGAGTGTATAGCTACTTCGGCCACTCGGCAATCGTCGGCTTTGATGGGCGCACCTTGGGCGAGTGTGGCGAAGAAGAAAACGGCATCCAGTATGCGGCTCTGTCGAAGTTTGCTATCCGCGATTTTCGCAAGAATGCACAGTCACAGAATCATATCTTTAAGCTGATGCATCGCGGCTATACGGGTACAGGCAAGTCGGATGATGGTTACGAAGGCATGATGGAATGTCCCTACGACTTCTATAAGGAGTGGGTGAATGAGCCGAAGAAAGCGAGGGAGCGAGCTGAAGCTCTGACTCGCACCATGGCAGGTACTGAGGAGTGCCCGATTGAGGGAATTCCGTCGAAGCCAGAGGTGCCGACTCCGGTGGCGAAAGCGAAATCAGAATCCGTTCCTGTTAGGGTTCAGGGATAATCGAGGTGGGCAAAATTCCTCAGGCTTGGTCTAAAATCAGCAACGCTGTTCATGCTGTGTTCTGCGACTGTGCCCTGTTCAGAACTGCTTGAGCATGGGGAACTTCACGTGCAGCCGCCACGATTTACGACTCAATGTGAACCTTGCTGGGGTTGCAGTCCAAAGCTGCAACCCCAGTTAAACAACGATTGCTGAAATCTAAATGATGAGCTGTGGCTGCCTGACCGCATTGAGATCTCACAAGCGGGTAGATGTTGTCCTGGGGCGATCGCCAATGATCTCCAACGATCGGCAAGCATTCCTTCAGAGAGCGTTCTAATCTGTACGCCAACCGAGAACAGTGATAACGGCATCAGTACGCTCTGAAGATGCTAGATAGGCTGACTTCGTATAAGCTGACTTCGTATAAAGAGAGTGCGCATCACACCTAGTTCAGATGGTATGGTTCTCCCTAATCTTGATTTTTTCTCCGCAGTGAAAAGTCAGGTAACCTAACCCCTCTGTTTTAATTGTGTTGTTTTGAGGTTACTGATGATGACTCCATCTACGTTTTCGACGGTGCAGCAAGCGAGTCTGCGCAAGACCGGGCAAGTCGTTCTTTCTAAGCCCGTTCAGGCTCTTCTCTTTATGGGTTTGGGCTCTCTGACGATTTGGCTCGTGTATTTCTCTGCCTACCCAGCCACCCATGAAACCATGCACCAGACTCGCCACCATACCCTGGGTGTTGGCTGTCACTAATTGACTGTCATGAATTGACGGCACGAATTGATCAGCAATTCTCATTATGGTTATGCCCCAACACCCGCAAATAAATTGCGGGCTACAGATGATCAAGTCCCTTCGGGACTGATAGCCGACAGATCTTAGCCCCAACGGGGCTTTCACTCATTAGCCCGCAATTTATTCGCGGGCGAGTCGGAAGCGTAGTCAGATAGCTAATTCGCCAAACTGAGAATTGCTGCGAATTTATGGCATCTGGCTCATATAGGTTCTAGGACGCGAACATATCGATGGAGCAAGTAATCTGATGAGGCAATCCCTAGCGTCTCTTTTGGGCGGAGCCGCAGCGCTATCGACCCTGTGGTTTAGCGGTGCAGCCGTCAGCGCAGCTCCATCGGTAGCACTGGAAACTGACCCGCCGCTGAGCGATGTTATTCCCTTTTCTCGAGCCACGACTCTTTCTCTAACGGCTGTAGACGACAGCGGCCAGCCCTTAGAAGACGCCAGTTTCGACCTCACTCTAGTAACGCCTCCCAAAACCCCGTGGTGGACATCTGACTTTCCCATTGTGGAAGGCACGACGCTATTGGAGCTAACCCTACCTGCCCCCGAGGGCAAGGCTGAGTTTCAAAATACGATGCCGATTCGGGGAACTTATCAGCTCCAGATCGCGGTGACGCCCCAGGTTGCTGGCAGCTTTGAGCCCTACACCGAAACGCTGACCCTGAAGGTGCCCGAAAATCCGGTCAAGTACCGAAACGTAGCCATTTTGCTGAGTCTTCTGTTTGTCGTAGGGTTGGGTGGCGGCTGGATTATTGGAGGTGAGCAAACCGTTATTGATGGCGAAACAGCTCCCCGGCGAGTTCAGTGGTTGCTCAGTGGCGCAGCCATTACGGCGATCGCAGCCATGCTCTACATCAGCATTGCCGCAGAACGCGCCGACGCCCACGCCAGCGACCACGATGATGCCCACGCAGTGGTAGAGACAGGGCCTGTGCCAGAAGACATCGTCGCTGAAATTGACGATCAGGCGATCGCCACCGTTGGCCAGATGATTCCCTTAGTCGTCTCCGTGGCCGATGCCAGCGGCAATGCCTTCGAGAATGCGGTACTGGATGTGGAAGTGCGATCGGTGGAATATGGACGAGCTGTGACGAATTTCACGACTCAGACGAATACCGAGGGTGAATTTACCTGGCAGCAGCAGTTTTTTGATGGCGCACCGCACCAGATTATTGTGAATGTCGCTCCTGCCCCAGACGCTGAGGGCGAATTTACGCCATTCACCTTGGCTAAAACCATTGATGTCAATGGGGTAGCTCCTCCGGTCTCGACTCGGATGATTAGTCTCAGCTACTTCACCCTGTTTTTAGCGATGGGCATGGGCACTGGGTATTGGTTGAAGCAACGGGTGTCTGCGGCTTAAGGAGAGAGTAGGGTTTGAGTTTTGAGTGATGAGTTTTGACTGTGCTGCAATTCAACATTCAAAATTTAGAACTCAACACTAACCGAGTTTTGCTTCCTAAGCATCGCCCAATTTACGTCCTGAAATCTTACCCATGAGTCAGCACGCGGTCTTTGTCTGCACCACCTGCGCCAGCGATCATCGTACCGGGCAAGACCTTGGCATCAGTGGGGGCGATCGCCTCTTAGAACAGCTCCAGACCTTGCACCAAGACTGGCCGTTGCAGGAGCAGGTTGCCATTCACCCGATTGAATGTTTTGGGGTGTGCAATCAAGCCTGTGCGATCGCTCTCAGTGCCCCTGGCAAGAACACCTATTTGCTGGCTAATTTGCCCGTGGATAGGGAGCAGATCTTGATTGCTGGAGCGATCTTAGAGTACGCCACCCAGTACTTCAACTCCCCGGATGGCCTCGTCAATTATATGCAGTGCCCTAACCTCCTTCAGAAAAAAGCCTTAGCGCGAATTCCACCCCTGCCCGACTCTTCTAATGGTTGCTGAAGATCGTGAATGCTATAGCTGTAGTCAGCTTAGTTAGGACACAGACAATTTTCGCGCGCCCACAAAATTGTCCTAAGGCTACTGGCTGTAGCTGTAGAGTCAAGCAGTTGACATGGGGGGATTGAAGCACCGTAAACTCAGACATTATGACGGATTATTCTATGCTCGATTTACCGCAGTCAACCCGTCCCTTGGGTATCGGGGGGCAGGTTCATACCTTTAACTGGCAATGGCAGGGGCAGTCGGTCACGATTGCCTACGAAACCTTAGGGACGGGTTCTCCGGTGTTACTGTTGCCTGCGTTTAGTACCGTCTCCACTCGGGCTGAGCTTCAGGCTTTGGCCGCCCCCTTAGCCGACCATTTCCAGGTGATTGCTCTCGACTGGCCCGGATTTGGCGACTCTTCGCGTCTGCCTTTCGACTATGACCCCAGCCTGTATACCCAATTTCTGCAAGATTTTGTCGGCGCAACCTTCACGGCTCCCATTGCCATCGTTGCTGCCGGACATGCCGCAGGCTATGCCCTAGAGCTGGCGGCTCAGCACCCTGACCAGTGCAGCAAACTGGCGCTCGTTGCCCCGACCTGGCGTGGCCCCTTGGCCGTGATGGGAGTCTCTCCCAAAATGCGGACTCGGGTGAAAAATTTGGTGCGATCGCCCTTCATCGGTCAAGCGCTCTACGCTCTCAACACTCGACCCGCCTTCCTCAAATGGATGTATCGTCGCCATGTGTTTGTTGATGAGACTCAACTCACACCAGAATACATTCAGCAGCGTTATCAAACGACCCAGCAAAAAGGGGCTCGCTATGCCCCCGCCGCTTTTGTGACGGGCACCCTCGACCCGATGCCGACCCAAGAGGAGAGCCTTAGCCAGATTACTCAGCTCACTCAGCCGCTGATGGTGATTGTGGCTCAGCAGGCACCCTCCGCATCCAAAGCGGGAATGGAGGCGATCGCAGCTCTGCCCAACGTGAGCGCGACTCACTTACCCGGTACCCTCGGCTTGGCTGAAGAATATGGCAGCGAAGTGGCGATCGCCGTCTTACCCTTTCTGCAAACCCCCGAATCCGCTCGCGGCATGGGTTCGTAGACTAAGAGAAACCATCCGCAACCGTCACGATGCAACCATAATGCGAATGGGGCGGCATTTCTAGAGCATACTTCTTCTATGGCTGACGCAATTTGGCATCTTGCTCCGGTTCCCGATATTTCGTCTGAGTTTGCAGCGGCGGTCGGAGATTATGTCTCCGGTGCTGCGGTGTCCCATGCCGCCCAACTGCTGTGGCAGCGAGGAATTCGCGATCGCTCACAACTTTCAGGGTTTGTTGACCCCGATGCCTACACGCCCACATCAGCCTTTGCCTGGGGTGACGAAATAACTCTGGCGGTCAACCGACTGGTTCGCGCCTGCCAGACCCATGAGCAAGTGGCGATTTGGGGAGACTTTGATGCAGACGGCATTACCGCAACTGCGGTGCTGTGGGATGGCCTGGGGCAGTTTTTTGCCCAGGGCGATCGCCTTTCCTACTTCATCCCCAATCGGCTGACCGAGTCTCATGGTCTTTCGATGCAGGGCATCGACGCTCTGGCTAGCCAGGGCATTCAGCTAATCGTCACCTGCGACACGGGCAGCACCAACCTGCCAGAAATCGCCCATGCCCACGCAAAGGGCATCGATGTGATTGTGACCGATCACCATACCCTGCCCGACCATCGGCCTGATGTGGTGGCGATTGTGAATCCTCGGAGTTTCGCTGCCGATCATCCCCTGGCGCATCTCTCTGGCGTGGCGGTTGCCTACAAGCTGGTCGAAGCACTCTATGCGACTCTGCCCGATGTCCCCCAAAAGCCGCTAACGCAGCTCCTTGATCTAGTGGCGATCGGGCTCATCGCTGATTTGGTTGAGCTAAAGGGCGACTGTCGCTATCTGGCTCAGATCGGCATTCGTCAGCTCCAGACCCAAACCCAGGCTCAACCCCCAACCCGTCCCGGTGTGGCCGAACTGCTGCGCCTCTGCCGCAAAACGGGCGATCGCCCCACGGATATTTCCTTTGGCATTGGCCCCCGCATCAACGCCATTAGTCGCATTCATGGCGATGCTCGATTTTGTGTGGAGTTGCTAACGAGCACCGATGTCGATCTCTGCCGCAAGCTGGCGGAAGAAACAGAACTAGCCAATAGCCGCCGAAAAGCGCTGCAACAGGATGTTGTGCGGCAGGTGCAAGCGAAGCTCGTCGAACTTGATTTGTCTACGACTCACGTGATTGTGTTGGCCGATTCTCAATGGTCTGTGGGGGTGTTGGGGCTAGTCGCCGGACAGATCGCCCAAGACTATGCTCGCCCGACGATTTTGTTGTCGCTGCAAGCCGATGGCCGTTCTCCTAGGTCTTTGTCTAGTTCTTTGTTGGAGAAGCCGTTAGACGAAGGAAGCCAGGACGAAGACCCCAAACTCATTGCCCGAGGCTCTGCCCGATCGCTCAATCGCATTGATTTGTACGAACTCGTGAAAAGCCAGTCTCATCTGCTGCGCAGTTTTGGCGGGCATCCCTTTGCCGCTGGCCTGAGTTTGGATGCTGAGCAAGTGCCGATTTTTGCCGAAGCCATCAATCAAGAATTTCGCAGCCGCTACGGTACGGCGATCGCCCAACAGCCTTCTATTGCGATCGATCTGACCGTCACCGTTGCCGAGTTAGGACAGTCCCTTTTTCGCGAGCTGAAGCTCTTAGAACCCTATGGCATGGGCAACCCCGCACCTCGGCTCCTGATTCAAAACTGCTGGTTTGAAAATAGCTGGCATCGCAAAATCAACGACGCCCATAACCGCAAAATCAACTACATTCGCGCCACATTTGAACTCTGCGACGAAACCACTGACCAAGGGTTTCCCGGCATGTGGTGGGGCCACTATAAAGACGACATTCCGCCCGGAGTCTGCGATGCGGTGGTGGAGCTTGACTACAGTGGGTCTAATTCCAGCGGCTCTGGCTCGTCTTACCAGGTTCGCTTAGTTGATGTGCGATCGCACCAGACCTCATCGCCATTCGGGGCTTACAGGGTTGGCAGCGAGTCGCAAGCTTTGGAGCCCGTGCTGCTCGATTGGCGATCGCACCCCTCCCTTGCCGATCACCCAGAAGCACCATCGCCAGTCTTGACGGCTGACAAACCGCCTGCTGTGTGGCGAGACTTTTTTGATGTCGTGGCTGACGCTTACCAGCAGCACGCGGCCTTGGCGATCGCCTATCCGCCACCGCTAGATTTATCTCCTAAAGAAACCTGGCAGCAGCTCGTCGGCATCGTCAAACATCTCAGCCGCACTCAAAAATCAATTGCCTCTAGCCAGCTCACCCAACAGCTTCAGATCAGTGAGCAAACCCTTCGGCTGGGTCTAGACGCCCTTTCTCCCATGGGTTTTGCTATGGGGTTTGACTCAGATGCAGTCACCGTTCGGCCTAGTTTTGCGGAGACAGACGCTGCATTCAATAAATCATCGGGTAAAGCGTCAGGCGTCACTCCACTCTCAGACTCTGACCCTACAGCCATCACTACCGCTAAACGTGCCGCTCAGATCACAACCGCGATCCAAGCCTTTCTCGCCGCTGTCGGAGAAGAGCAGTTTCGACAGCGCTATTTTTACGAAACGCCGATCGCCACTCTTCAGGCGATCGCCCATCAGGCTATCCATGCCACCATGCAGCAGCGACCAAAACCCTGATTGATGCCAGTCAGATTCAATCGAAGTTCCAGAGGTACATCAGTGATGACGATTACCCTCTACAAATAACTAACCCCGTGACTCTCCCCAATGATTCGGAACTTATTCCTGATATTGCAATTGTGCGATCGCCTCTACGACGCTATTTGAATCACCATCTCTATCCAGGCGATATTTTTTGGTTGATTGAATATTCTGACAGTAGCCTGCTCAAAGATTTGGGGGCAAAGAAGCAGGTGTATGCCGAAGCAGGTGTTGACAAACCCACATCCACAAAACTGGGATGCACCCGATCGTTACTGTGGCGAGAGAGGTGTTCTTTTCTTGGAATCGAGACTGAGGAGATAATAAATCTTGGTCACTAATTCAGAGAAGACAAAAGGTTTAGCGCAAAATAGCTGAAATCCTGCATCTAGACTGTCTTGACGTGCGGTTGGAGTGACATCTGCCGATAGAGCTATTGCAGGCACTAAACCACCCTGTTCTGGGGAAAGCGATCGCACCCAAGTCATCAACTCATATCCGCTTGAGCGATGGAAGCGAATATCACCAATCAGCAGATCAGGAGGCTCTTTGATAAAGAGAGGTCTGGCCTCTTTTACCGACTGAGCCACAACGACGATCGCTCCAAACTGCTGAAGAAACAACTTCATCAAATGACGCCCTGCACTGTCATCATCTACCACCAGTACGCGCTTTCCTTGCAGGATTTGCCGTCTTTCCGCGCATACCGTAACACCAATGGAAACCGTCTCAACTCTCTCGACTTGCATAGTGGACATCTCAGAACTAAGGCGTTTGGCCTTAAATAAAGTGAGTGGCAATGAATACATCTACAGGGAAGAAATTAATCAATCAAATAGGCATACAGTCCCACTCTTAAAGCTCTCTTTTATGCTTTATGAATGCAGAAAGAGAGCGGAGACTCCAGACGCAGATGGATTGAGTGCTAACCATTATTGTGTCGTGGTTACGGAAAAGATTAGGTGTCCGTCGTCTCTGCCTGCCAGTGTCTGTAGACTCAATCTGCCGTGATGTGACTCTCCCAAACAGGTGTTTTAGATCACCCGATCGATGACTTGAGAGCCGCAAATTCAGAGCCGCAAAATTCAGAGCCGCAAAATCTCAGGGGCGATCGCCATTGCTTGAGGGTGCGGTTATGCTTGAGGGGCATGATTTACCCTGACACCCATGAGCCAGATGCAGCCTCCTGACTCAGATTCCACATCAGAAGCGAATATCGACAGCCACACGCTGAGCAGAACAAGACCGTTCAGGGCGATCGCACTCTTCAGGGCGACAACAATCAGGTACGGCAAAGTCAAGGCGCATCTTCTGAGGAGGCACTGTCGAAAGAAGATGTGCTGAAGCTATTTGCAGAACTGGATACCCTGATCAAAGGGTTGGCCTTGCCCGATGATGCCAAAGATGAAGCCTCGACTTATCTGAAAGCCGCGAAGACAGCTACCGAGAAGGATAAGCCAAAGGAAGCGATTCGATATGGAATCAAGTGAGGAATTTCCTTACGAAATAAGTAATCATGCCCAAGCACGCTTGGCTGAGCGAAAAATTAACTTGCAGTGGGTAAGCACAACTCTGACAGCTCCTATGCTTGTTAAGCCTCATCCTCATGATGCGAATTGTCGATGTGCCTATCGAACCATATCTGAAGCTGACGGGCGAGTTCTGAAAGTTGTCTATAATACGGCTACGGAGCCTTGGCGAGTGATAACAGTTCACTTTGATAGACGGATGCGAGGCAAATTATGAAAATTGAGTTTGATCCGGAGGTCGATGCAGCATATCTGCGACTATCAGACGCTGATGTTATCGATTCTGAGGAAATTGCTACAGATATCGTCTACGATTTTGATGCTGATGAGCAAATTGTGGGGATTGAATTACTACAAGTTCGGACTAATTTGCCCTATTTTGCAGTCGTACCCCTCCCGTTTCAAAAAGTAGAGCAGCAGGTTGAATTTATTAGCTTTTTGGAAACGATTGCAGAGGCTGAACTGCGATCAAAGTTAGTCTTTGCAAAGCAGATTTTGCAGAATCAGACAGCTTTTCTACAACGCATCTGAACTCAAGTATGAGCGCATCCTTATGCGTTCCACAAGAATGCACCCCAACGCGATCGCCATTGCTTGAGGGTGCGGTTATGCTTGAGGGGCATGATTTACCCTGACACCCATGAGCCAGATGCAGCCCCCTGACTCAGATCCCACATCAGAAACAAATATCGACAGCCAATACGCTGAGCGAAACAATATCGTTCAGGGCGATCGCAATCTTTTGGGCGATGAGAACCAAGCGATTTGGGGTGACGGCAATCAGCAAGTCTCGGTCACAGACCACGGAACGGCTCAGTTCGGGACAAAAGATAATGTCGCTGGCGATAAAGTCGGCGGCAACAAAATTATCAACTACTACCCCACCCCAACAAATCCAGAACAACTCAGCAAACGCCCCAATGCTGAACAGGTGTTACTCAAAGCCGTCGCCACAGAAGTGAGCGATCGCCTCAACCAGTCGCTTCACCATGCGGTGTTTATCAACTTACCCAAAGACAACCAGCGAGAACGGGTGCGCCGTCCTTGGGATGGGGATGTGAAAGTTGGCACGGGCGAAAAGCAGCCGATTCCTCATGACCAGAGTGTGTTTCAGGTATTCAGCCGAGACACCATTAGCGGCAAGCTGCTGATTTTGGGTGAGCCGGGTTCGGGCAAAACGACGACGATGCTTGACCTGGCGAGAGAGCTAATTCAGACGGCGCAGGATGATCTTGATGCGCCGATTCCGGTGTTGTTTAACCTGTCATCGTGGTCAACGTTTCAGCCGTCGAAGAAATCGGCAGCGACAGACAGCATTGGCGAGTGGATGGCGAGAGAGCTGAACTCAAAATATGGGGTGAGCCGCAAGCTGGCTCAATCGTGGCTGGCGGAGCAGAAGCTGTTGCCGTTGTTGGATGGCCTCGATGAAGTGGCGTCTGAGCGCCAGATCGCTTGTCTGTTGACGATTAATCAGTTTTTGCAGGGCGACCAATCACCGCCAGCGCTGACGGTTTGCTGTCGTGAAGAAGAGTATGACCAGTTGATTAGGGCAGCGGGCGATCGCCTAAATCTGAATGGGGCGATTTGTCTGAAGCCGTTGAATGAGGCTCAGGTGAAAGGCTATCTCACAACGCTGGACTGCACGGATCTGTGGGATACGTTGCAGCAGGATGAGCAACTGCTAGTGCTGATCAAAACGCCTCTGTGGTTAAGCCTGTCGGTGTTGGCGCGAAAGGAGTTGGATCTGGAGGCGTGGAGTCGAGAGGAGTCGCTTGAACAACGACGGACTCAGTTGCTCGATGCCTATGTGAGGCGAATGCTGCATGATTGCCCAGTTACTTCGAGGGCTTACAAAGGC
>JBARXP010000180.1:0-23099 GCA_049647405.1 Elainellaceae cyanobacterium
CATTCCGTTCCTGGTGAAATACCACCAGTCGCTTGGCTTGGTCAAAGCCAAGCGCAAACGTCATCGACGTATTGCTGCTCAGTCACTTGACATCTGGACTGAAACCTTAACTTGACACCAATGGGCAATGCCATGCCCGTACAGCAGGCAATGGGTGGGTGGGTAGGTTCTATATCATTCGTCAATTTTGCAACGCCGTTTTTAGTTTTGAGGGTTTAGTTTTGAGTTTTTCGTTGGGCATCTAACTCAACACTAAAAACTCAACATTCAACATTCAAAACTCATTCCCCATTCCATTCGCCTGTGCTTGAACGTCCACCGATCGTTGCCCTAGAGGTTCATCCGCAGGGACAAATCGATCGAGGATGTTTGTAAAAAAGATAATCCAGATGACTCCTCCGGCACAGCTCAATGCCACTAACGACAAAAACATAGAGACAAACTGAGGAAACCAGTCAGGCAGATCAAAATCAAAGAATTTGCGTCGAGCGCGCTGTCCGGTTGACTTTTGCCATCCATGGGTCATCTGTCGAGCAGACGAGGATCGACTGCGGCTGCCAGATTGTCGGGGAATAGATGTCACCGCTACTCGCTGAGAGGCTGTCGGCACAGGATGAGTGGATGCCGGACGGTGAGCGTAGTTTAAATTAGTCGTCATGCCTTCTAAGATGCCGCACGACTTCATTTCTTGAAGCTTTTGGGTGATAGCAACCGGACGCTGGCCCGACCGCGACCATTGCAACAACGCCGCGCCCTGAATGCCTGTTAAATTAGGCACCTGAATGTCATAAACCCGCTGCAAAATAGCGCGATCGCTCGCCACGGTGACAACCAGACTTTTCGGGTTTTTCTCAGAGAGACCATAGCTACATCGAGCAACAGCCAACGACACCCGCAACCGCTTTGTCAGGGCATATCCGGTGGCCGACTTGAGAATCATGTGATGCCCCATGACATCGGTGATCTGCCAACCGCTGGTGGGATAAAAGCGGCTAAAATCTCGGGCAACCCGCTCTAAATCAGGGTCGGGATAGCGATCATAAAGGAAGCGCATCTCTTCATATACGACCTGAGGAACATAGCATGCCCCTGCCCTAGAAAAGCCGAGCCACTCACGGGTTGATGTCGATGACAGGGTGCTAACGTCTAGCACCAAAATAATAGGGGCAGCGGGTAAAACCATGCTACTTTCCTCCAATACCAAGTTGACCTGCTAAGCCAGAGGTCAGGGGCAGCAATGTCGCAGCCATGAGAAATAGCATTAATAATCCAAGGGCAGCTCTGGCATCATTGGGTTCGGTTAGCTCATCTAGGCTAGGCCGTTCTAAATCCCGCTGTAGGAAAAGGATCAGAATAGCCCAGTAGAGTGCTAGCGAATTAACAAAGGTTGCCAAGCCCAGGAAAACTAATGTTGCTACGGTAGTCCATTGGGCAACTTTGCGCCCATAAATAGACTGGACAAAGCGCCCACCGTCTAATTGCCCCGCAGGCATGACATTTAGAGCGGTGATGACCAAGCCTATCCACCCCACGATCGTGAGTGGATGAATATCGACGAGCGGAGCCTGGAGTTGGTTACCCAAGGCTACTCGCGCCAGCGTTCCAACCAAGATTGACCCCTGGAAAAACTCGGATGGAACTTGAAAGACACTACCCTGATGAGAGAGAGAAAACCCAAGCAATAAAAACGCTAGTGATACGATGCCCCCTACGATTGGGCCAGCAATCGAGATATCAAACAAAACGCTGCGGTTGGGCAAAACAGATTCAAATCGAGTCAGCGCACCAAACGACCCGAGCTGCCAAGCAGGAATAAAAAACGGCGGACTCAGTCGAATTTGATACTGCTGGGCTTTGATCCAATGCCCCAATTCGTGGGCAATGAGGATGGCTGCAACGCCGCCGCCGATCAGCCACGTGTCTTGAAATCGACCCAGGTCTTGGAACAGATCAAACCCGTTGAGAATGCCTGCAGCCTCTAGACACGTCGTGATCGTGGCGATCGCCAAAATCACAGCAACTCCCCACTGGCTGGGCGTCGTCGGTTTTGGATCATTGGTCGAGGGCAACACGACCATGACGGGCTTACCTTCTGGCCCCATGAGTGCATAAAGACGGTAGCGATCGCCCACTTTTTCGTGCAACGCCGCCGACAGCCGCTCGTGAACCTGAGCCGCGTCTCCCCGCAGATTGCCCTTAAAAATTGCGCCATCTTGATAGGGAACCGTTTCTTGGGCAAAGAAGGTGTCAATGCCAAAAATACCTTTGACGATGCTCAAATCTTCCGCAGGCATTTGGGGTAGCGAGTTTTCTGGGTTAGCCGGGTCGGTCGCCCCCTTTTCTGGCTGGCCGTCTGCCTTAACCCGACTCAAATCGTCACCTAGCTCCGAGTCACCCGAATCAGAAGCCTCTGAGACCTGCTCGTCAGCTTGCCCTTCTCTATTAGATTTCGACTCTGTAAAATAGGACATATCGATGGGCTGACTCCCCGGAGGTTGCCGAAACGAAGACCAGTTTTCAGGCGTAGCAGATTTCTCTTTAGTAGATGCGGAGGATGTAGATGCAGGTGGAGACTGGGTGGCGATCGCCCGTAAGCGCTTGCCTAAGAGGATGTAAGCCGCAATCGACACCGCAAGCAAGACCAAAATCGCAGCGAAATTTAAGAACAACCCTACGGTCGCTAAGCCAAACACCAGCAGCCAAGGCAGCATTAACGTTACAGATTGCAACCAGGCCAAAACCCCTGGCGTTCCGTAAGGGAGGGCTCGAAAGAGACCCCAACCAAGAAGTCCTACTGCTACAGCTAAGATGGCGATCGTAATCATGACTTGGAAAATAAGACCATAAAGAGTTGACTTGAGTTTCCCAGATCTCCTCGCTTACAGAAAGGGCTTAGCTCCCCCCTGCAATGCCTTTCCCCTGTGCATCTTAGAAAAAATGCAGAGAGAATTCGTAAATTTACAGGGAGCGGTTGTGGGTCTTGCGGGCAAAATTTAACAAAAAACCGTATTTTAACGGTTGCTTCGTCTTACTAATCTAACCTGTGTTCATTGCAAATGGCCTATCTTTGCCGGGAACTCTCAATCATTTTCGTGGCAAGCTGGCGATCGCCCCAATCTCTTGAAGCCTTTTCCCTATCTAGCTTTGCAGCGATTTGATTGGGTGACGACTTGGGCCAGAGCCGCTGGCCTGCTGACTTTGATCCAAAACTGATCCAAAAAGCGACCTGAGCTGACAACTGGTGTCGTTCAGTATGATTTCGGAGCCCTGTAGAGCATTGGGCACAGCAACTTCTGATTAGCTCGATGCACTGGTGTAAAACCGCAGAGCAAACCCCCAAAAGAGACGAGACGCCAATAGAAGGGCGATCGCCAATGCCCCTGCCCCTGCAAACCAGCTAAATTCTGTGCGATTGAGCACCGCTTCTGCCGGAATGGTGGTGAGAAATGCTACAGGCACAACAAAGGTAAAAAACACTCGATACGTCGCTGGATAAGCCACAACCGGATAGCGGCCTGCCTCCAGCAGCCCCCGCAAAACTTCCGTAACGTTGTAGATTTTGACGAACCAAATGCTTGTTGCCCCCAGCATGAACCACAGACTGTAGAGACTTATCAGGCCACACAGCAGCGGAAATAATCCCAGCAGGTAGTTGGTGAGAGGCAACTGAAGACGAGTCCCGGCATATCCAATAATCAGCACCCCAAACAGCAAATCTGGCGTGCCCCAGGGCGAGATATCACGAGTCGAGAGCCAAAACTGTGAACTAATGGGTTTCAGCAGCACGAAGTCTAGGGTGCCTTCTTGCACATGGCGCACGATGCGGTTGAGGTTGGGGGCGAGAAATGTCGCGGCAAAGCCCTGGAGCAAGGTAAACATGCCCAGCACCACGAGCGCTTCTTCCCACGACCAGCCTTGAAAGGTGTAGTCGTTTTGGTAAAAGAGAAACAGCCCAAACAAGCTGCCCAAAAATCCGCTGAGGCTGCTAAACGCCGCAATGAAAAAGTTGATGCGGTATTCTAACTCGGCGGAGATCGCCGCTCCCCAAAACATCCGCAGCACTTTCAAGTAGCGTCGTAGATAGCGATTCATAGCCTGCTTCTCCGCTGAATGATTGATGCAGAATAAGGGATGCAGAATGAATTATGACGTTGCCCGCAAATGCCAGCTTCGAGGCTGCACAAAGGCTCGAATGCCCTCCACCGATAGCGTCGAGCCGTAGCCTGAGTGGCCTCGCCCCGTCCACGGCAAATACGGGCTAACGCGATCGCAGCAGTTCCAGTAGGCCGTGCCGCTGCGGACATCTTTGAGAATCTTGACGGCTCGTGCCCGCTGGGTGCTGTAGACCGCCGCCGTGAGACCGTAGGGCGTGTCGTTCATGAGGGCGATCGCCTCTGCGTCACTTTCTACCTTCTGAATCCCAATCACAGGGCCAAAGGTTTCTTCCGTCATCACCATCATGCTGTGATCGACATTGACCAACACCGTCGGCTGAAAATACCAGCCAGGGCGATTGCTCACCCGCGCTCCGCCATGGAGTAGGGTCGCCCCCTTTTCTACCGCATCTCGTACCTGCTGCTCCAGCACCTCTAGCTGAGGCTTGCGGCTGACAGGCCCCAGATAAGTCTCAAGATGAGTCGGATCGCCCATGACAAAGCCCTTGACCATGGCGACAAAAGCTTCGACAAACTCGTCATAGACGGCAGCATGAACATAAATGCGCTCGACCGCACAGCAGCTTTGGCCGTTGTTGTAAAACGCTCCATCGGCCAGAGCCGCCGCCACCGATGCCCCATCTACGTCATCACACACATAGGCCGGATCTTTGCCGCCCAACTCTAGCTGAAGTCGAGCTAGCTGTTGGGCTGCTGCCGCCGCGATTTTCTTGCCTGTGGCATAAGAGCCTGTAAAAAAGACCCCGTCTAAGGGCTGCTCCAACAGGGCGGCTCCGGTAGACCCCATGCCGATAACCGGAATGAACACATCCTCTGGAATGCCCGCATCTTTCATCAGTTGGGCGATCGCCAATCCTGTCATGGTCGAAATCTCTGACGGTTTATAGAGCACCGTATTTCCCGTCAGCAGCGCTGGGATGAAAACATTGGTGCCGATGAAGTAGGGATAGTTCCAGGCGGAAATGTTGGCCACGACTCCGAGGGGTTCATAGGTGATCACCTCTTCTAAATCCGCAGTACCCGGCACTGCATCGGTCGGCTCCCGGTAGGGAATCGTCGGCTCGATGACGGCTGCCGTATTGTTGAGAAAAAAGTCGATGCGCGTGGGAGTGGCTTGCAGTTCGTTGAGCGCCTGATTGATAGGCTTACCTGTCTCAGCCGTTAACGTTTCGGCTAGCTCGACCTCGCACTCTACCAGCAAGTCACGAAACACCCGCACTCGCTCAATGCGATCGCCCAACGGACATGCCGCCCACTGGGGCTGAGCCGCCCTAGCCCGGTGCGCTTTTTCTACCACCGCATTACGGTCATCGACAGGCAGCTCTTTAATAAGAGTGTCAGTTGCCGGATTGATTACATGCAAGCGATCGCCCATACCCCTATACCCAGATTCAATAAATACAGATAAATACAGCCCTGCGAAGACCTGCTCTCTCGAACCGCACCTCCGAAGATGCAACCAGTCTAATACGCATCTGTGACGCGGTTGTGACGCGGTTGCAATCCATCAATGGGTGCTGCTGCCCATCTCTAGCATGGCGTAGATAGGCGATCGCCCGATTGTCGGGGCAAATATTTGACCAACGCTTTCATCACTTCGCCCGAACGCAGGTGAAACCCCTGATGATCGGGTGGCGCGGCTAAGAAGTCTGTCCATTCAAAGATTTCGGCAAAGCGGAGATGGTGAAGCGTGTGGACGGTGGTAGTGACGGCCTCACGAGAACCGATGACAAGAATTTTGACAGGAGTGCGATCGCCCCTCGGCGCACTGTGCAGCGTCAGCGAAAGCTCGACATTTAAGGATTCGGAAGCGTCGGAAGAATGAGCCAGAAATGATTGAGTATGCATGATCAATATTCAATAATGTCAACGAATTTGATGACAGTCATCATAGTCAACAAATACGATGCCGTCAACAAATTTGTTGTTTGTCTTGAGAATGACCCTCTGAGACGATGAGGGCATGGGAAAAGCAGGACGTGCTCTTAAGCAGGTGCTTGAGACATACGAAGTTAGTCAGTACAGCCTTGCAGTGGCTCTCAATATTGAACGCAACAGCGTTTACCGATGGGTGAATGAAAAGAGTGACCCATCGGGAGAGGCGATCGTAGAAATTGTCAGAGCCTTAAAAACCCTCAAGCCTGAATCTGCCAAAGCATTTGTAGAACTCTATCTCGGCAGCGAAGTCTCTGATCTGTAGATTGGGTTAAACGAAGTGAACCCAACAACAGAAAAGTTTCAGGCGAGGGTGATTAGGAGGGGCGATCGCCCCTTACCTCATAGTGCGATCGCCTACAGCAGCTCAGTGCTACGATCAGAGCAAATCGGTGTTCAGAGTCGTACAGAGCCATGTCAAAGCAGATATCAGCTTTTCAGCGGGCGATCGAGGCCGTTGAGTCTTTAACTCTTCAAGATCAAGTGGCTTTATTAGAGCTTCTGCAAAAGCGACTGGCAAAACAGCGGCGAAAAGAACTGGTTCAAGATGTCTTGGCGGTTCGAGAAGAATATGCTCAGGGTCAAATGCAATTTGGCTCGGTCGATGATTTTTTGGCGGAGATCGACGATTGAGACGACTCGCTTGGACTCCCAAATCTCAACGGGTGTACTAGCGATCGCTCCTATCTCATCTCGCGATCGCCCCCTACAGCAACTCAGTATTACGATCAGGTCACATCAATATCTTGATGATCCATAATTGGAGAGCGATCGCGGGGAACCAATTGATGACGCTACAAGAATTACAAGAACAGGTCTTGCAGCCCTCGTAGGTCGGGTTGAGCGAAGCGAATCCGACAACAGAGAAAGCTTCAGGTGCAGGTGATTGAGAGGGGGCGATCGCCAAAAAAATGCCCGATAAATAGTTCAAAACAACTAATATCGCCTAGAATATTTTAATAATCTCCAAAATATTGTTCTATCAGCAGGTGTACGGAGTCACTTTGCATGAAATTTTTACTGGATACTAATATAGTTATTCCTGTAGAACCAACATCAGTTGATGGCTTTGAAGCCAATACAGAAACTATAGCGACACTAATCAAATTATTCCAGGAAGGTGGTCATCAGTATTTTGTCCATCCGGCATCTGTTAATGAATTGAGAAGGGATCCTGACATCATACGCAAGGATGCAAGAATCCGACTCTTAGGAAAATATCCTACACTCACTATATCGATGGATATAGATCCGCGAGTATTGACCGCTTATAAAGATTTAGAGAATAATACTCACAACATTACAGACCAAATACTGTTATCAGCTTTAGTTTTTGACGCTGTAGATTACCTAGTAACAGATGACTTAGGTATTCACAAAAAAGCTAATCAGCTAGGACTTTCTTCCAGGGTTGCTACAAGTGAAGAGGCTCTCAGCATAATTAAGGCTCTTTTCCCAAAAGCGGAAAGGGAAAGACCTGCTCTGAATAAAGTTTTTGCCTATGAATTAGATGAAAGAGACCCAATTTTTCAATCTTTTCGTACAGATTATCCAGAATTTGACTCTTGGCTAAGAAAGTGTAAACGGGAACATCGCACTGTTTGGACTATCACTTCTGTCAACAAGAGACTACGAGGAATTTGCATTGTAAAAAATGAGAAAAATTGCGATTATGACATTGATTTTCCAACACTAAAAATTTGCAGTTTCAAAGTTGATGAAAGTAGTCGAGGTCTTCGTTATGGCGAACTCTTACTAAAAGGTATATTTGACTATGTAGATGGAAAGCCTATCAAATCAATTTATATAGAAACATTTGATAAGCAAGCAGCTCTTATCAATCTATTCAGTAACTTTGGATTTCAAATCCTTAAAGATACGTCACGTAAAGGAGAGCTAGTTCTCCACAAATCTCTTATTTTCTCTGATGACATTCTAAAAAATATTGATCCCTTAGAGTTTAATATTAAATATGGCCCCCATCAAGCAAAGTGTGATGGAGTGGGAATCTTCATAATTCCTATTATTCCGAAGTATCATCGTATGCTCTTTCCAGAATTTGAGGAGCAAATAGAGATATTTTCAGGTCAGTATTCTTTTGGTAATGGAATTAGAAAAGCCTATTTATGTCGTGCTAATATTCGAACCATGCAGTTAGGAGATATTGCTGTATTTTACCGTTCGCAAGATACTCAAGGCATCACTGCATATGGTGTCGTTGAAGATTTGACTATATCTCAGGCTCCTGATGTAATAGCAAGAGCAGTGGGAAAAAGAACCGTATATACATTTGACGAAATTCAAGAACTATGTAGCTCTGAAGTTCTAGCTATTTCCTTTAGACTGTGCTCTATTTTTGATAAACCTATTGAGAGAGAAGAACTAATCTCAAATCGAGTATTAAAGGCACCTCCTCAGTCAATAGTTAGTGTTCGTGAAGAAGGATTGGAATGGATAAAGCAAGCACTAGCAAAATAGTATTGATGTCTATTCATCCAAGTTTTGTCAATGCAATAATGTCAGGAACGAAGAAAGTCGAGTTTCGCAAGACAAAATTTGCTTCAGAAGTCTCAGATGTAGTTGTTTATGCGACTAGCCCAATGAAGCAGGTAGTATGTACTTTTGAAGTTAAAAAGATAATCATCGATAGTCCTGACAGCTTATGGTTAAGTTATTCTAGTATCGCTGGAGTTTGTAGAGAAAAATTCTTTGCTTACTATAAGAGTTCTACATATGGGGTTGCTATTGAAGTTGGGCAACTCCGTAAGTTGAAAAGATACTTGTTTTTGCCTGAGCTAGGGCATAAAATCAATCCTCCGCAAAGTTATCAATATCTAGATAGGAAAGTTTTTGAGCAACTTGTCTAAGTCTTTTTTTTGGGCGATCGCCACTACTCCCCACCCCCTTCAAATTCAACCTTGTTGAAGAGACTAGCAATGGCGATCGCCATCATTCCCTAGCATTTTTACATTTACTGGAGTTTAGACTAAAGCCACAAAAAAAAGTGGCTTGAGCCTAAACTCCAATTCAGTTAGAACCGCAGTCATAAGGGGCATCTATCAGTTTTTACGAGACGTGCATCAGGAGGGGCGATCGCCCCAAAGATAAAGGTGTTTTGAAAAGCGATCGCGCAGCATCGTTAAAGCTAAGCTGGCTTCGTGTCGCAGTCGTTTAAGAGATACCTGTCGAACTCCAAAATCAAGAGAGATAACTCTATCCCTGAGCAGTCAAGTACGCCTCGATTGATTCCGCAGTCTCCTCAAGATCGGCCACCAACGTCGATCGAAATGACGGATGATCTTGAGCACGGTTCACCCGCCATAGAGCCAGCGTCACCTGTTGCATTGCCCCAAAGAGTTTGAGGTGGCGGAGTTGGGCGTCTGGAAACGGGCGGACTTGGGTATAGCCCTGGAGCAAGTGGTCTAAACAAGCGGAATACAGAGGTTCGGTTGAGAAGTCGTTTAAAAATCGGGACAGGTCGTAGCCCCAATAGCCAAAGCCGCAGTCGGCAAAGTCAATCACACCAATGTCTTCGGCTTGAATCAGCAAGTTGCCCAGCCAAAAGTCTCCATGAATCAGGCCAAACTGGTCACGTTCTTCGCCCAGGTCGGCCATAGCGTTTTTCGCTTGGGTGCTGACGGCCTCAAACAAACGGCGGTAGGGCTGAGGGGTTAACTCCCACACCCGATCGCCATCGTCGCTATAGCCTGCCCCTTTGCCAAAGAGTCCATCCCAATTCCAATAGGGGCGAGTGAATGATTCTGGTGCTGTCCATTGGGCGGAGTGGTGGTGCAGTGTGCCCAACAGACGACCGATCGCCACCAGAATATGCGGCTGCGATCGCTCAGGCCGATGCAAATCGAGGGGCGATCGCCCCTTAACCCAGCCTGTAAGTGAACAGATGCGAGGCTCGGGCATTCCTAGCATTTGAGCCGATGGGCAGAGAATGTTGTCTCCGGTTGAGATGGGCTGAGGAACAGAGACTGGGGTGTTGTGATGCAGGTGAGTCAGCCAGTGCAGCTCTGATTCAATGGCTTTCGGCGTCAGGTAGCGCGATCGGTGAACTCTCAAAATGAAGCGTTCGGAGGCTTTGGGGCGATGCAGCAGGTGACGCTCAGACAAGCCAACGCCTGAGTCTGATTCTACTAGTAACTCTCTGGAGCCGTTCACGGCAAAAACGGTATTGTCTCCGTGTGAGATGAGCTGCACTTCAGCCTGCTGAAACCCGTATTGTGGCAGTACCGTTTCGGCCAATTTTTCTAACTGTTGAGCCTGCTCTGTAGAGGTGAGTTCAACAAAGCTTTTTTGAGAAAGACGTTGCCGCCGTTGATGTTCTAAAGAACGATTGGCCCGCAGCATTTCTCGCTGTCTGGTCAATAAAAATTTATACGGTTGAGGAACGTTGTCATATTCTCGTTGGGTGATCGACAGTCGAGATTGCTGCTCATAATTAACGGCTTCTTGAAACCAAGACCGATAGTAAATAATGTAGAGAATCGGTCGCACCACCGTTGACACATTTGGCGTGCCGCCGTGCAGAAGCTGGTAGTCCATTAAGTAGCAGCTTCCCGTAGACATAAAAGGGATGGAGGAATCTTTCATGGCGAGCTGTTGCTCACAAGAAACCCGGTGACTGCCCTTCCAGACGCGGGTGGAGCCTGTGTCGGGGGTGAGGTCTACTAGCGGCACCACAACGGTGATGGCAAAGCTGGGTAAATTGAGAGTCAACGCCTCATCTTCAAACAGGGGCGGGTGATCGCGGTGAATGTGCTGTTCTTCTGCACCCGGCAGGGCAATGACCGCGCCAAAGCTACCCAAGACAAAGTCTGGCCCCAACAATCCCTTCATGAGAGAAAGCAATAGCGGGTTGGCATAGATCGCGGGATGGTTGAACGGCTCCTGAAAATCGACCGTTAGCATCTGCCGTTTGTTGCCGACTTTTAAGGCATCGTCGTAGTGTCGATCGGCAAAGTAGGGCTGATATCGATCGACAAAGGCGTGATGGAGCTGGCTAATCCAGGCTTGCGAAAAGAGATTGTTGATGACCAGGACTCCATTTTCCTCAAACAAGCCCTGGGCAGCGGCGATTAGCTCTCCATTCATCAGCTCTTGGGGCGGCAGCTCAGGCGGCAGGTGAATGGCTGGAGGCTTATTGGAGCGGGTGTTTTTATAAATTTGAACGGCGAAAGTGGACATGGAACCCATTCACGAGCGGCATGGAATCAGACCATAAAATATCAGAAAAATATCAGAGCGAAGCCGCTAAGGATCGCCCTGATATTTAAAATAATCTAGGATGACTGCACCATTGGGGGTTAGTCGATCAGATAGGGAGAGCTGACGCTCTCAACTTGGCCGAGGCTAGCCAAAGCCTGATAGACGAGGCTACAGGTTTCGGCGCGGGAGATGCCTTGGCTGAGACCCAGGCTGGATGCCGTGGGGTAGTTGACCAACACGCCTTTTTGCACCAGAGAGGCAATATAGGGGCGATATTGGGCTGGGATGGAGCTGGCATCGGTGAAGACGCTGAGGATTTCGTCGATGCTACTGCCGCTAGAGACTTCGGTGTAGTTCAACCCTTGGGCGATCGCCACCAAAACATCAAGCTTCGTCATCGACTGATCAGGATTAATATCGTCAATAAAGCCCTTGGCATAGGCTTGCTGAAGATCGCTATAGGCCCAGTAGCTCGTGGACAGGTTGCGAATGGAAACCACTTCTCGCACAGAAGTAACGTTAAAGGCACGGCTGACGATGGCGGCAAAATGAGACTGGGTCAACGTATCGTTGGGTCGGAAGCTGCCCCCCGGAAACCCGCGAATGACTTCAAGGGAAACCAGCCGATAAATATACGTGCTTGCCCAGTAGGTTGTACTGACATCGGTAAAGGTGGTGACATTTTCATCGTCAAAGATTTGCACTAAGGTTTCACAGTCGGCGGTGTTTGTCAGCTCTCCGCCGCTGGTCGTCGTGCCTTGAATCACGACCTCACCCTGCTTGCACTTTTTAGCTTTCTTCAGTTTTTTCCCAATCCGGCATTTGCCGCCTTTGTATTGAGAAACGACGATATAAGCTTCGTCATCGTCGTCAACGGTGCCTGAGACCACGGCATAGCTGCTGGTTTGGACGACCTGTTCGCGGCGATATTGGAAGGTCAGCTCCTGAGACTGGGCACGGGTGACAATGAGACTGCCCACCTCGGCTCCTGTGGCGATCGCACCTGGCGCATCAGGGGAGTATTCGATCACTTGCAGAGCCGACTCGCCTGAGACAAAAGAGGTTTCATCTTCAAAAATCTGAATTAAGGTTTCAGAGCGAGTCTCGCTAACTACGGTGAACTCAGATCCGGCGATCGCCGTACCCTGAAAGAAGACTTCACAACTCTGTTTCGATGTTTTCGCCTTTTTGCCTGTTTTAGCTTTCTTGCCTGTTTTAGCCTTCTTGCCTGTCTTCGCCTGCTTCGTGTGATTATCGGCGATTAGCGAGTCTGCCTCATCGAGTTCATCTGTTGCGACGTACTCGAAGGTGAGTGCCTTGGGTTTGGCAAAATCTTGGATTTCGCTGGTCTCGACGGGCAGCTCTACTTCACGGGTTTCGGGGAGGTCTGTGGTTTCGCTAGAGCCAACGGGAGCAATCTGAGCCATCACGCTGACCGGGCTGCTGGCCGCACACCCAGCACAGAGCACAAGACACCGCCAAATCTTAAACCGTGAAGAAGAATGAGCCATAGAAATCTAAACCACTAATAAAATTTGTATCGAGAATTGTTAGAGTATCGGGAATCGCTAGATTGCAGGAGAAAACCCTGAATTGATAATGCCTGAGTTGATAATGTTTATATGGATAGATAGCAAGCAGATACGTAGCAAGCATAAACTAAACGCAGATGAATGTCACAGTCCAGCACAATTCATAATAAGTACGAGTTTCTAACAAATCTGATGCCACATAGACGTAGAAGTTACCTCTTGAGTTCCATGACTGAATCAGCTCTATCCTTGATGGATTGGCTAAGGTTCCTTGTGGAGTGGACTGACCGTACTAAGGATTTAGGGTAGATTGATGTCAGAAAATCTAACGGAACGATTGCTGCATGATTGCCGATGTTGGGTTTCACTGCGTTCAACGCCAACCTACAGAAGCTACAGTTTTCGCTGGGTCAGTTTCAGTAGGTTTGATTGGCGATCGCATCATCTAACAGCAATCACCCAACATGAGCAGTTCTGCAAACCATGTTCAACCCGTATAAAAATCAGGATTACAAATGTTTTTATCCGTTAACCGATGAGATGCCTGTATGCATGTATGTAAGTTCGCAAGAGCATCGCAATGCAACTGACTACATGTTGTGACGCATAAATTTTTCTAGAGCTACCTTAATTCCAAAACCTTTCAAAACCTTATTCATCAACACAGTGATATGCAAGATT
Source organism: Elainellaceae cyanobacterium (assembly GCA_049647405.1). Taxonomy (GTDB): domain Bacteria; phylum Cyanobacteriota; class Cyanobacteriia; order CAKZMO01; family CAKZMO01; genus CAKZMO01. The sequence goes on from JBARXP010000180.1 coordinate 13,541, forward strand.
GGACTCATGGCTACGTTTCAGATGTCAGCTATGACTACAGCTTTTTTCCCGAACTTTCGCCCACTAGCATGGCGTTTAATCTCCTCGATGGTAGATGCTTTCCGCCCAGATTAGACAAATTCACCTATTGTGAACTCGGCTGTGGTCAAGGTTTTACCACCAACATCTTGGCGGCGACCAACCCCCAGGGCGAGTTTTGGGGTATGGACTTTAACCCCACCCATACGGCAGAAGCTCAGCGCCTCGCAGATGCCGCCCACCTACAAAATATACATTTTTCTGACCACAGCTTTGCCGAGTTTTTAGAAGCCGATACGCCCCCGTTCGACTTCATTACTCTGCATGGGGTCTATTCCTGGATTGGCGATGAAAACCGTCGCAACATCGTTGATTTACTCAGGCAAAAACTAAAGGTGGGCGGCGTGGTATACATCAGCTACAACACCTTACCCGGATGGTCGGCGCTCATGCCGCTGCGTCAGTTGATGCTGCAATCGTCGAGTAAAACAGGCGATTCGACCGTGCAGCGGGTGGAGTCGGGCATGGCTTTTGCCAAACAGCTCCAGGCCATCAAAGCCCGATATTTTGTAGAAAACCCCACCGTCAAAGCTGACCTCGATGCCATGGAAAGCGACTCTCGCAACTACCTGGCCCACGAATATTTTAACCAAAATTGGCAGCCCCTTTATCATTCTGAAGTGGCTCAACAGTTGGCCGATGCAAAGTTAACATTTGCCGTTTCTGGGGATATTGACGATCAGTTTTATAACTTCAAATTGACGGATGATCAGTTGAAGGTGCTGGCCGATATTCCTGACATCACCAGGCGGGAGACCATCCGCGACTTTTTGTTTAATACTCGATTTCGCCGCGATCTATTTGTGAAAGGCCCCGTAAAACTGACGGCGTTGGAGCAAGTCGAGCAGCTAAGTCAGGTCTACTTTGCCTTAATTGTTGACCCAGAAGACATGGAATACGAGGTCGATCTAGTCGGTCGCACCATCAAACTCGATCAGGCGATTTATCAGCCGATTATCGACACCTTGGCCGAACAGCCCACAACCCTGCGGAAGTTGATGGGACATGCCAACCTCAAACAACTCGATTTTGCCACTATTCTCCAAGCGCTGAAGATCTTGATCTCGACCTATCACGTCACCCCAGCCCTATCGGCGGAAGAAGAGGAGCATCGGAGAGAATCTGTGATGGGGCTGAATCGAGCTATTCTCAAGCGGGCACGGTTTGGTGCAGATACTCAGATACTCGCCTCACCTCTGACAGCAAGCGGCATTGATATCACCCGGTCTGAACAGCTTTTTCTATTGGCCTATCTCCGCAATGCTGACCCTGTGCCCTTTGTCTGGAATATTCTCCAAGTGCAGGGCGAGAAGCTGATTAAAGATGATCAGGTTTTAGAATCCGTAGAAGCCAATCAGGCCGAGTTAAACGCTCAAGCTCAAGCCTTTAAAGAGCAGCGACTGCCTTTGTTTCAACGGCTGGGCTTAGTGTAGGCATTTTCTGCCTTCTACTGTGCTCCAAAACTTTTAAACTGTCGGCTAAACTGTCGGCCAATTTGTTTGATGGCCGCTTCGATACTTGCTTACAGCCGATGCATCGGAGGGGTGATTTGCGAATCGCCCCTCCTCGTACTCAATTAACCGTTAGTTGAGACATCACGCAACAATCAGGAAATCATCAGCCGTCAAGGTTGGCGCGTTGCTGAGCTGCGCAAACAAACCGCCATCGCCAAAGCCATTACCTGCACGGTTTTCATTGAAATACAGATTGCCTGAACTCTGGCTGTAAACAATCGCCCCCCGACTCCCGGCGGCGTCGCTATTGGTATCGACAAACCTGATTTGATTGCTGTTAATTGACCCAAATACCGTCTGATCTAGCACGATCAAATCATTCCCTGTTCCAAAATCGGTGATGGTGTCATTTCCTAATCTAGCCTGACTAAATTCGACATCGGCAGTGAAGACAAACTGATCCGCACCTTTATCGCCCGTGAGGGTGTCTCGGCCCTGTCCGCCCGTGAGGGTATCGCGCCCACTTTTACCCATTAAGGTATCCCGTCCTTTGCCACCGTTGATCACATCACTGCCTGAGCCACCGCTTAAGGTGTCTCGTCCCGATGCTTGGTCAGAGACGATACTAACGGTTAGACCCACAAAGTTGTCAGATTTACCCGCGAGTTGCCCCACGCGAGTTGCAGCCCCGGTTGAAAGGTCTACGGTGTATAGTGCAGAATCTGATAAGGCAAACGCCTGATTATACCCATTAGACGCAGCAAGAATATCCAGCCCTCCGAGGTTATCAAAGTCAACGCCCAGACTGCCGACCGTCTGCAGAATGCCGTCATTGGGCGGATTTTGGAGCACCAAAACGTCAAGAGCCGCATCAATGTCGTAGAGTTGCGTTGCTGTAGTGCCAGCAAAGGAATTGGTATAGGCAGCGGCGGTGACGCTTGGATCAGCTCCCTCGTTTGCATCGCCTGTTGCATAGGTCAAGCTGCCGTCAACAGTCACTTCACCCGTATCGACGTTGATGCGAAAATCTTGGTCATTGGCTCCGACCAATCTGAGGCGATCGGCCACTGGGTTGAAGTCAAACCCGGATACGGTATCGCTGGTAAACGGCTGGTTAAGGGTGCTGATCTCAGTTGCGGCACCCGTTTCTGTATTGATGGTATAAATCGTGTTGGTTGATGAAATTCCATACACGAGTCCATTCGCGGGACGGATATCAATGCCGAGCAGCGTACCTGAGACTCCAGTGATAGAGATAGTTTGAGACTGATCTGGACTGTTGGGGTCAAACGATACCAGTGTGTTGGTATCGGTCAGTGCCAGAGCCTGCAACGTGCCATCTCCCTCGATGAAGTCGTTACCGCCGCCGCCAATGATCGTGTCACGACCGCGACCGCCAAGCAGCACATCAGCCCCTTGGTTGCCCCGAATCGAGTCTTTTCCAACACCTCCCTTTAAGAGATCATCGCCTCCTCTTCCTCTGAGGGTGTCTTTCCGGCGACCCCCTTCAGCAATGTCGTTGCCTGCACCACCATTCAAGACATCATTGCCGCGATCGCCCGTAAGAAAATCATCACCATTGTTGCCGCGCAGCGTATCGCCACTAAATCCACCCATCAGCACGTCATTGCCGCTGCCACCGCTTAGCGCATCTTCATCAACGCCCCCAATCAGCACATCGTTGCCGCCATCGCCGTTCAGCGAGTTCGAGCCCATGACTTCGATATTAAACAGACTCGTCACGCCTTGAATCGTTAACGATCCGTCTCCAATTATTCCTAAACTGGTGGCGGCTCCCGTCGTCAAATCAATTTGATAAAGGGTGGAATTAGAAACTGCAAACGCTAGATTAGTGCTGTTGGGAGCAGAAAGAATATCAAATCCACCCAGCGTATCGAAATCTACACCCAAGCTGCCGATTGTTTGCAGCGTGCCATCATTGGGTGGATTTTGCAGAACGAGTACATCTAGATCGGCATCAATGTCGTAAAGCTGAGTTGCAGGGGTGCCGTCAAAGGAATTGGTATAGGCTGCTGCTGTGATAGTTGGGTCAACGCCTTCGTTGGCATCGCCAACATCATAGGCTAGGTCTCCGTCGATGGTGACGTCTCCGGTATCGACATTGATGCGAAAATCTTGTTCATTGTCGCCGACTAATCGCAGGCGATCGGCTACTGGATTAAAGTCAAAGCCCGTCACCTGATCGGCTGAAAATGTTTCAGAAAGAACACTAACCGCTGTTGCAACTCCAGTAGCGGGGTTAATGGTATAAATGGTGCCTGTTGTACTGACCCCATAAATCATCCCATCGGCAGGACGAACATCAATGCCGAGTAGAGTTCCGGCTACCCCTGTGATAGCCGTAGTCGCGACATTTGTGGGGTCTGTAGAAGAAAACGCAACAAGCGCATTGCTACCAGTCAGGGCATAAAACTGAACGCTGCCGTTGCCAGAAAGCACATCATTACCTCCCAGACCGCTCAGAGTGTCATCACCCGCTCCTCCTAATATCAAGTCGTTATCGTTGCTCCCTATTAGTGCTTCGGAGCTAGAAGATCCTAAAGTGCTTACCATTTTTATGTCTCCAGATAGTAGTTTTGTCGTGACCTAGACCGTTAGAGAAGGATGCAGAAGCAACATACAGGTACAAAAAAAAGCATGACGAACGGATGCCCGTGACTCAGTTGATCCAGATCAGGTCAACCCGAGGATCAAAGAGCACTGAGGCTGCGTGAACTCATCCTACGGATTGAGTTCTACGAGCTTTAAAGAGGGCAAAAAATTGACAGGGGCGAATCAAGATAGGCGAATTGTGTTGGGCTAGCACTCCATACTGTGAATATTTTCGTCATCTTAGACAGTCAGGTTAAACGCCCATTCAACCTGCACTCCAAGAAACGGAATCCTGAGTTGCACTGTGTTGTATCCTGCATCTGCCCTTAATACGGTCATCGCTCCAGATTGGTTTTAAATGTGGAAGAAAAATAATAAATCTCATCAAATTGTGGCTGGCGATCAAGACGCGATCGCCAGTCATGACAGACTCTCCAGGCTATCAAGTCTTGAGGTTAGAGTCTGGCTCTACTGGTGATGCTGGGTACTCGGTGTCGAGAGTTTGACGCGACTTTCGCCTCTGCGTCATCACAGTAGGCGATGGCGATCGCTGGGGTGAATCGCTAATCTAGGGCGATCGCATCGGTTGTTGCAATCCTGCGATGCTAGGCAGGTCGCCTTAATTCTTCGGTCGGATGTGTTGGCGCAGCGTAACGCATTAAATCCTTACCCAATGGTGCGTTACGGCTAGATGGGTTAAAAATGCCTCAATTTCAGAGAGCGCCCTACCCTTAGAGTGCCGCTTGTTATGGAAGAGGATATAGCGATGAATCCGTTGCACGCAGGTTTGCTCTATGTGGTGAGAAGAGTGCTTCATCCGAATCGCGTCATGCACTTACTCCAGCAGCTTCTTCGGCCAAGGTTCAGGTTGCATCGAATAGTACACCAACAAGAATGATAAACAAACCCTGAGCAATTCAAGGTGGTTACAGGAGAGATGATTATGCTGAACTCATCAGCCTAATTACCCAAATAGGGGTGTTATGCTGACGTATCTCCACCTAATCACCCAAATAAGGTGTTTAGGCTGACATATTTCCACCTAATCCCTCGGATAGGGGTGTTATGCAGCACAGTTCACTCCAATAAATAGTTAGGCAGACGGTAGAACCCCGAAGTGTCGATTCAGATGAGCTTCAAAGCGAATGAAGTCATTTTCAATATCTGGATTCTTCATTACATCAAAGCACGCAAAGGTTTCCATCGATTCCATGCCAAAGAACTTGAAGTTTAAATGCATTGGCCAAAACAAATCGTCTAGCCCCTTACCTTCGAAAAACCACTGATTCGGGTCATCAAACGCTGCTTTAGGAGCATTCAAAGTGAGGGAGAGCATGTATTTGGTATCCGTTAACGTGCCCCCAGTACCATATTGCCGGCTAGGATCGTGGCGACTTCTACCGTCTCCATCGCAAAGCTGCCCACCCATGCCAGCAGAGTAAACGGTGTCCATATAACGCTTAAAGCTCCACGGTACTTCCATCCAATTCACAGGGCTTTGCAGAATTATCACGTCGGCCCATTGATGGTTTTCTAACTCCTGCTCGACATCGTAATCATCGTTCATCGTGGTGATTCTGACGTCATAGCCTTTCTGAACCAGATTGGTTTTAGCTTTTTCGACCAACGTAGCATTGAGCTTCCCTTCTGAGAAAGGATAAGCTTCGTGAGCATTGATAATGAAAATATTCTTCATAGCAGACTCCTTTTGTCAGAATGGGGAATTTGAGGGAGGCAAGATTGCGGACTAGTTCTTAGAAACGAGCCGCATTTTCAGCTTCGGAGGAGGCTTCATCGCCTTGACCAAAGAAGGCTGGAAAAGGTTTAGGTATGGTGACGGCTTTTTGGGTGGCAGGGCGGGCATCAATGCGCTCAAACCAGGCATTCAAATTATCTAGACCCTCGACCGAAACTTTGGCCCAGGGGTAAGACCGCGCCCAAGGATAGGTGGCAATATCGACAATCGTGAAATCGTCCCCTAACAAATAGGCTCGACTGGCTAGTTGCCGATCTAGCACTTCCAGTAGCCGTCGCGACTCAGCCACATAGCGATCAATGGCATATGGGTCTTTATTACCTTTGGGAGCCGCGATACGCTGAAAGTACATCGCCTGACCCATCATGGGGCCAATGCCAGCCATCTGGAACATCAGCCATTGCAGCGCTTCCGAACGAGCTTTTGCGCCCACGGGCAGAAACTTCTGGTACTTCTCTGCTAAGTACCAGAGAATTGCCCCTGACTCAAACACCACAAAATCGTCATTACCGCGATCAACAATGGTAGGAATGCGACCGTTGGGATTGAGCCGCATATACCACTCCGACTTTTGCTCGTTTTTGCCGAAGTCGATGTAAGTCAGGTCATATTCGACCTTAGTTTCTTCGAGAAAAATAACGGGTTTCCAGCCATTCATGGTGGAGGCGGTGTAGAGATGGATATCGGGAATAGACATAGTGTGTTCCTGGCTAATGAAGCCTCTACAGTTGCGAGCAATGTGCAACGCCCAGGAACCCAGCATTAATCGGGACTTATGATCGGGACCTATGACAGTTGCGGCTGACGTGATTTAACATAAGCAGGGCAGTCACTAGAGTCAACCAGTTTACTTTTAGTAACCACTTAACCTATGGGCACGTTTTTAAGAATCACCACCGATGATCAAGGTCGTAAACAGGCGTTAGCCCCCTGTTTGGAACCCTGTCCAATTGAACGGGGCATGAGAGTTTTAGGGGGTAAATGGAAAGGGTCAATTCTCTGGCATCTTAAAGATGGTCCAGTCCGTTTCAATGATTTAGCGCGTCAATTAGGAGGTGCCAGCAAAAAGATGGTGACCCAGCGCCTCCGTGAAATGGAAGAGGCCGGCTTGGTGACCCGCGAGGCGGTGAGCGATCGACCAATTGCTGTCGTCTACAGCATCACTGATTTTGGTAAAACGGCTTTGGGCTTTCTCGAAGCCCTCAAGGATTGGGCCGAAAGGCACCAGATCTAGCCTGTTTCAAATTCTTTGCCTAACACTGCGTTGGTGCGGACGGCATAGAAGTTATCGATGAGAGTTCAAGGTTATCTGCCGCCGCACAACTTCACCGTTAGCATGTAACTGAAAATAGACATATGCAAGAAAATACAGAAAGCTCATGGAGGCTCTATCGTTGGAGTTAAAGAGGCATCCGTAGATTCGGTAGAATTAGCTGCTTGCTTCAGAGCACGGTGGTCATTTGCTGCAAGAAAATCGGGCGATCGCACGACTCAATAAATCCTCTTACCCCACGCTAGAGATGATATTGCCGATATCTTGAGGGATTGCACCTGTTGCGAATATGGCTCGAAGCATCAAGTCAATTGAAATAGAAACGTCCCCATGTTTAACTTTTGCAATCCGAGGTTGACTGGAGCTAAATATTAGAAGCGAGATCTCGCTGAGCCATCAGTTTGTGATTCTGTGGCATTCTCTTGGAGAATGAGGATGACGCGCTCGGGCTGAGAGCGATTAACCGAAACGAGTACTCTAACGGAACATCAGGTGTCTTCTTCCTCTTCATCCACCTCCCTCGGAGCCAATCTGGTTTTGCTGGGGTCGGTCTTTTTGGCGCTGCAAAACGTCATTCTCCGCATTGTCTTTGTGCCCAGTCCCATTTTTGGACAGGGATTGGTGGGCGGCTGGCTCGAACCGGGTTTTGGCAATGCCCTGCTGCTGCTGTGGCTGCGCACGTTGCTGATGGCGGTGTTGCTGCTGGCGATCGCCCCTCGGCTGCATCCGCCTGTATGGGCTGACCTGAAGCGTCTGACTCAGCAGCATCGGTTGCTGGGCTGGTCGGTGCTGAGTGGAGTGCTGTTGGCGATCGCCCTGACGCTTTTGAATCTTGCCATTAGTCAGGTAGCAACGGGCATTGCCATTGGCGTGTTTTTTACCCATCCGGCCTGGACGGTGCTGCTGGCCTGGTGGGTCTGGGGCGACCGCCCGACGCGGCTGCGGCTGTGGCTGATGGTGGGCATTTTGGCGGGAGTGCTGGTGACGACGTTTCCGCCCTTGAGCGGGAATCCGTGGCCGCTGTTGCAGGGGGGCGTGGTGGCGATCGCTGCGGCTGGAATTTATTCCGCCTATAGCCTCACGACTCAGATTTGTCTGCGCCCGCGTCAGTCAGAGCCGCCCTCGCCCTATCTACATCCGGTGCCGTTTTCGCTGGTGAATTTTCTGATTACGGTGGTGTTTACCAGTTTCAGTTTGGTGGGGCGATCGTTAGGAGAGTTTGAGGCCACGGGACTAGAATTGCTAACGGCTGGACTGGCGGCGGCGGCGGCGGCGCTGTTAGCCTATATACTGCTCAACTTTGGCGTGTCGATGGTGGGGGCGGCTCTGGCGAATCTGGTTAGCGCGATTACCCCGGTGCTGAGTGCGATCTTCGCCTGGATTTTTCTCGGCGAAACCCTGCGGCTCTGGCAAGGTGCGGGTGTGTTGCTGGTGGCGATCGGGGTGGGGCTGCTGGGATGGTCAATGAGTGCAAAATCGCCTATTCCTAAATCCAAATAGGCTCAAATCTAAATTGGTAAATGGAGTGGCTGCATTCCAGGTTTGCACGTTTACCCTCATCCCCTAACCCCTTCTCCCGAGGGTAGAAGGGGAACCGGAATTTTAAAGTCCTTCTCCCTCAGGACTCCTGTGTATACACGTCTCATTTTTATGCGTGAGACCTCGAAAGATCCCCCTAAATCCCCCTTAAAAAGGGGGACTTCCGATCCGGTTCCCTCTTTTGTAAGGAGGGTTAGGGAGGATCTATGCTTCCCCCGATCGCACATCGCTATCTCTAAAGATTAGGATTGGTAGAACACGAACTGTTCTTCCGATACTTATGGCCTTACCCTTTGACGCGACGCCTACGGAAACCCGAGTCGAAAATTTTTGGCAACTCTCTGCCAGTTTTGGCATGGAGCGGAATGCGTATCACAATTACCTCAACGAGATTGTGAGCGATCGCTATGCCCTCATCAACGGCTTTCAGCTTCTGCGCGATGAACTTCAGTTTGCGGCTTCTAGTCCTACGGATATGAAAGCGTGCGGGGCAGATATGAGTTTGCCCAGTGTGGTCACGACGCTGGCTTACACCAACTGTGGCGATCGCATCCACCAGGGCGAAGCCACCAAGCGCTATCGCGATGTTGTTGCCTCTCGATTTGCAACCCTCTCCGAAATTGGAGAACTCAAGCTAGAGGCATTTTTTCCTGCAGGCGGCGGCACAGACAACGGTGCCACCCTGGCTCATGTCACCGTTGCCCACGAGTTAGACGAGCATCTCAAACGACGGCTCTATGAGGGTAATCCTCAATCTATTTCCCTAGTCGCCATTGACCTAAAAACCCATGTCGGACGACTGCGCGAAAATGGCAAGCAAATCTACGGCAAAACCCGTGAGTCTCC
>JBARXP010000181.1:0-35482 GCA_049647405.1 Elainellaceae cyanobacterium
TTGATTATTGCCGCGCAGAGGATCAACATATACCGTTGCCATTAGGGAAACTATGGGCGCTTACTGCTTATGGAGTGGATTTCCCGACAATTGTATAGCGATTCTGTAAACGATTCGCATTCAGGGCTTGATGGGCAGAGACTTTTTATGGGTCGTGAGGTGAGATGAATGTCGTTGAAGAACTAAACCGTTTGCCAATCTTCGCCAATTTTTGTTTGACCAAAAATGATGGAATTCAAGCCCCGTCTTTCAAGACGGCTTTTCTTCCTGAAGCCGATCTATCCAGTCTTCTATCAGTTGAGTCATGGTCTTATCTCTTTGCTCAGCAATACGCCGAAGCTTTTCTAGCCTTGCAATAGATAGCCTGATTGAGAATGGTTTTTTCATTATTGTGTATGGGCATTGTACAGACAATAATGCTATCATAGATGGGATGAAACTACGTTATCGCTACCGAATCTATCCCAATACTGTCCAGGTGAGGAGCTTGGCTAGACTGTTCGGCTGTAGTCGCGTGGTTTGGAATGATGCACTAGCGTTCTGTCAATCAGGCTGGGCTGCTGGGGTGAAGTATCCCGGATCTAGTGAATTGATGAAACGCTTCATCACGCAGGCAAAACATACGACTGAAAGAGAATGGCTCGGCGAAGTTTCAAATATTCCGCTTCAGCAGTCGATTCGGGATCTAGACGTTGCCTTTCGCAATTTCTGGAACTCTGCAAAGGGTAAGCGAAAAGGGTTAAAGGTCAAAGCTCCACGGTTCAAGAAGCGGAGCGCTAATCAGTCAGCCCGGTTTACGGTCAATAGCTTCAGCATCAAAGGCGAAAAGGTCTACCTAGCTAAGATCGGCAAGCTGAAAACGGTGTGGTCTAGGCCGCTACCATCAGCACCGTCTAGCGCAACGGTGATTAAGGATGCATCAGGACGATACTTTTTGAGCTTCGTCTGTGATGCTGATGTTACAGAGCTACCCGTTAGCCCCAATTCTGTAGGAGTTGACTTGGGCATCTCAACCTTTGCCGCGCTATCAACGGGTGAAAAGATTGACGCGCCCAAACCTCTCAAAACAGCACTGAAGCGGCTCAAACGATTGCAGCAAAGCCTAAGCCGTAAAGTGAAAGGCTCAAAACGTCGAGAGCTTGCGCGGCTTAAGGGGGCGCAACTCCATGCCAGAGTTGCAGATACCCGCTCTGATTTTCTGCACAAACTGTCAACTCGACTGATTAGAGAAAACCAATCAATCAGCCTGGAAGATTTGAACGTGCCAGGGATGGTCAAGAACCGCAAGCTCTCTAGGGCGATCAGCGATCTAGGGTGGCGACAATTCAGAACCATGCTGGAGGCAAAAGCTGCAATGCATGGGCGTGAGGTCAACATCATTAACCGCTGGGAACCGACGAGCCAAACATGCTCATGTTGCGGGAAACGGGGCGGCAAGCTTGATTTGAAGATACGGCTGTGGGAGTGCCTATTCTGTGGTGCAACCCACGATAGAGACATCAATGCAGCCATAAACATAGAAGTCGCTGGTGGACAGCTAGAGACTAAAAACGGACGTGGAGAGAAGCGTAAGCCCAAGCCTAGCTTGGCTGCACTCGGTGAAGCGTCAACCCATCTGTTAGGAGAGCAGCTATGTCTGAATTTCTAGATAGGGAATCTCCGTGCTTTCAGGTCGGAGAGGATGTCAAGATGCAGCTACGCATCACCGTGAACGACCTTTTTTCAACGTTTATTCAGTTTTCAGACGATCGCTTTGATTGTTGGATCAGTGACGGGCGGCTGAAAAAAGGGATGGAAAAACACCTGGCTCGACAGAATCATGCCTCGCAATCTGAGGGGTTTTGGGCGCTGTACTGGTACAAGCTTTGGCAGGAGCAGCATCACGAGGAAGCGGCAGCTCACTTAAACGCTTATCTGCAAGAGCCTTGCTACTGGGCAACCCACAGCATTGTCCAGCGCTTTGCGGCGGTGCAATGGACGTTGGCCGACGGCTTTCAAACGGCGATCGCCCAGACTGAGCATATTCTCAAAGGCTATCGCCCTGACTATGGCAGCAGCCTCAAAGGCTATGCCCGCACCGCCTTTGGCAACCTAATTCGAGACTACCTGCGGCAGCAGCAAGACATTCATATTTGCAGCAATTGGGGCTTGCTGCGGCGGCTGAGCCAAACTCAGCTAAAGCAGTCTCTCGTCGCTGCTGGATTGACCCAGACGGAGTCCCATATTCTCGCGTGGCAGTGCTTTAAGACCATCTACATACCTGATCCGCAGCGGTCGGTGCGAGCGTTGCCGCCGCCCAGCTTGGCCCAGATTGCCCAAATGGCTGAGCGCTACAACCAGCTACGGCTGCAGCTGAGTCCTCGCCTTCCACAAATAGAGCCTGAATCTCTGATGAGCCTGCTGACTCTGCTGGCTCAAGCGGCGCGTGAGCATCTGACTCCGACGGTCATGTCTCTCAATCAGCCCCAATTTGACCCAGAAGGCAGTAAAACGCAGCTCGATAATTTGAGCGACGACAACACTCCGATGGAGCAACTGCTGACGCAGGAGCACTATGTTGAACAGCAGCAGCACGTGCAGCACATTCAGGACGTACTCAGGACTGCGATCGCCACGTTATCTCCTGCCGATCAAACGTTACTTCGGCTCTACTATCGAGAGGCGCTGACCCAAATGGCGATCGCCCAAGAGCTGCAAGTCAAGCAGTATCAGGTTTCTCGCAAACTCAGTCGAGTCCGCCAGACTCTTTTAATGACCATTGCACAATGGAGTCAGGAGACGCTGCATATTTCGATCAATTCCGCTGTATTAGCAAGTATGAGCGATGCGATTCACGAGTGGTTGCAGCAGCACTATCAGTCACAAGTCGATTAGGCAAACGTCGATTAGGCAAACGTCGATTAGGCAAAAGCAGCCCAGGCAAACGTCGATTAGTCACAAGCAGATCAGTTAAAAGCAGAGGTTTCCGATGAGTTTGGTGTTTGATAATCCAGTCCAGCCTGTTCTGGCGATGCCACCTGATTTGGCCGTGTGGCAGCAGTGCGAGTCTGTGTCAGACCCTTCCGGGCGCTGGCGTCTATATCTCCATCGAATCGGGCTGGCGGCGCTTCGCTCCTGGGTTGAGGAAGAATGCGATCAGCCCGTTCACCTCTGGCCAACCGCTGACCCGTCCGATATCTGGCAGGAGGTTGACGGTTTGGCGCTGGCGCTGGGGCGGCGGCGAATTTTGGTTATGCTGAGCGAAACCACTGATGCTAATACGTTGCAGGTGCCTCAAGAATGGGTTGACATTCCCGGCTGGGCTGCTGACTACTATGTGGCGGCTCATGTCGATGTGGATGAGCAACGGCTGGCGCTGTGGGGCTATGGCACCTACGACCAGATCAAGACCCAGGGAGAGTTTGATTCGCGCGATCGCACCTATCGCATCAGCGATGGCGACCTGATCCAAGACTTTTCTGTGTTTTGGGTCGCCCAACAACTCGAACAGCTTCAACCTGTCTCGATGCCTGATTTGCCGTCTTTATCAGCCGCTGAAGCCGAACGACTCATCGAGCAGCTCGCCCATGCGGTCGAACCGAGGCTAGAACTTCCGTTTGAGCAGTGGGGGGCGCTGATTAGTGATGGGCGCTGGCGCAGACAGCTGTGGCAACAGATGGGGCAACAACGGCAGGGCATTGTGCCTGTTGATCTGGGGCGGTGGGTTCGTCAACAATTTGAAGACGGTTGGCGATCGCTAGAGTCGCTGCTGCCTCAAACTCCGGCGTTGGCGTTTCGCTCGGCGGCGACCCGCGATGAAACGGTGAGTCGCGGTAAGCTGATTCGGTTCACTGCGACTGATGATGCGTTGGTGCTGGGGTTGAGGGTTGCAACGGTAGAGGGCGTTCGCGGAGCGTATCCCTCGGATAATCGCGAAGCGTATCCCTCAGATAATCGCCAAGCTGATCCCTCAGATACTCGCCGCAGCGTTCGGATTCAGCTTTTTCCATCGGATAATTTTCCATCAGATAATACCGTGCTGCCCAGTGGGATTATTCTGGCACTCGACCAACCAGACACCATCGAGCCAGGTATCACCCAGCGTCTGCAACGTGTTGAGGCAGGCGAACGAGATAACTACATTCAGCTCCCCACCTTTCGCTGTCCAGTGGGGCAGCGGTTTCGGGTGAGTGTTCAGCTAGCGGATGCTATTCTTCAAGAAGATTTCGTTAGCTAAGGCGATCGCTCAGCCTATGGAACAGCGAATTTTGCTCAATCTAGGTCAGGGAGATTGGCAAACGGGGTTTTCCAGCGTCACGGCTCAGCTTTGGGAAAATGAACAGCCCCCCATCCAATTTGTCGGCAGTTTGCCGCCTATGCCCCAGCTCGCCAGCCAATATCAGCGCTGGCAGCAGCTTTATGAAGCAATTTATGGTGTCCAAAGTCGTTGGCGACGGACTGTTTCACCGTTTGAATTTGAAACCACAGAATTAACGAATGTGTCGCAGCAGGAGTTTGAAACGCTCTGCGCCACGCTGCAAACGGAGTTAAACCAGTGGCTGATGTCGGCTGGGTTTGCGCCGATTGAGCGTCGCCTCCGTACACATCTCTCGGCGCAAGCGGCCATTCGGGTCATGCTGACAGCTCATGCTCAATCGGTGCTGCGGTTTCCCTGGCGGCTGTGGCATGTGTTTGACGACTATCCCAATGCCGAACTTTCCCTCAGCCTGCCCGACTATAGCCGCGCTCTCAAGCAGGTTGAGGCCAAGCCGCCAGGGGGAGTGAGAGTGCTGGCGGTGCTGGGCAATGATGCCGGAATTGATATCGAAACCGATCGCCAGATTTTGGGTCAGTTGCCGATGGCTCAGGTGACGCTGCTGGTGCAGCCGACCCTGAGCGAGTTGCAGCATCAGCTCTGGGATTCTCGCTGGGATATCTTGTTTTTTGCTGGACACAGCACCAGCCAAGGCCAGGGTTATTTGCAGGTCAACTCGACGGAAGCGCTGACGATTGAGCAGCTCAAATACGCCCTGCGACGAACCATTCAAAATGGCTTACAGCTGGGGATTTTGAACTCCTGTGACGGGTTGGGGCTGGCCTGGGCTTTGGCTGATCTGCATCTGCCCCAGACCATTGTGATGCGAGAGCCTGTGCCGGATGCGATCGCCCATCAGTTTCTCAAGAGTTTTCTCACCCAGTTTTCTAGGGGGCAGCCGCTCTATGGCTCAGTCCGCGATGCCCGCGAAAAGCTGCACGGGCTGACCGATCTGGGTAGCTGCGCCGCTTGGCTGCCCGTGATTGTCCAAAACCCTGCCGAAGAACCTCCCACCTGGCAACAGCTCGCAGGTCAGTCGGCTAATGAACGCACGGTTGAGCCTACGGTTGGGCGCACAGTTGAGCGATCGCCTGTTTACAGATATCCGCTCTGGCGAAAGCCTGACTCGGCTGCGGCTATCAGTCGAGCGGGACTGAGAACCTTGGCCGTTACCGCCGTTTTGCTAGGACTGCGCTGGGCGGGCGCACTGCAATCTGCCGAGCTGTGGGCCTACGACAGGTTGATGCGGTTGCGTCCGGCAGAATCTGCCGACCCCAGTCTAGTGGTGGTGGCGGTTGACGAAAGCAGCATCCAGGCGCAGACCTCATCTGAACGACGGGGTTCTCTAGCTGATGAGACGCTGCAACAAACCCTGGCGATTTTGGCCGACTACGAACCCCGCATCATTGGCCTCGATCTGTACCGCGACTTTCCTGCCAGCGACCCGGCGCTGATTGAGTCTCTCTCAACCCCCAACGTTGTGGGTCTATGCAAAAGCCGTGATGCGATCGCCAACTCTGTCGGCATCAGTCCGCCCCCAGAATTATCCGCCGCGCAGGTGGGTTTTAGCGACTTCATTGAAGACTCAGACGGCATTTTGCGGCGGCAACTGCTGACCCTAACCCCAGACCCCGTCTCGCCCTGTCGGTCATCCTATGGATTTGCGGCGTTAATCGCGATTCATTACCTGACTCAGGCGGGGATGCAACCCACCTTTACAGCCCAGGGTGATTTGCAAATCGGGGAGGTCGTCTTTTCTCGATTAGACAAACGTACGGGCGGTCTGCAACGCATCGATCATCGCGGCAATCAGCTTTTGCTCAACTACCGCGCGCTGTCCGCCCCTGATCAGATCGCCGCCACGGTTTCACTCCAGCAGCTTTTAAGCGGGCAGGTTAATCCTGAGAGTATTCGCGATCGCATTGTGTTGATTGGCGTCACGGCACCCAGCAGCGGCGACTACTGGTCAACGTCCTACGGCTCCCAAGCTCAGACCCGAACGGCAGGCGTCTTCTTACAAGCCCAGATGATCAGCCAGATGATCAGCGCAGTGGAAGACGGTCGGCCTTTGATTTGGGTCTGGCCCCAGTGGGCTGAGGCGGTGTGCATTGCCCTGGGGGCGATCGCCGGGAGCCTCATCGGGTGGCGGTGGAAGTCTGCTCGCCTAGCCCTAGCCTGTGGGCTAGCCGCAGGAATGTTGGCGATCGCGGCCTGGGCTGTTTTATTAACCGGGGGATGGCTGCCGCTGTTGCCCACTTTGCTCGGCTTGGGCGGCGGTGCGGCTTTCACCTCTACCCTAGCGAGTACGGCAGAAGGCGATCGCCCTCCTCAGTCATCCAACGAATCGGAATGGTGATGAACTCAGACTAGCCCGCGAGTGCAAGAATACATTCAGTTCTGTGACGGAGCATGAGGATTTATTTTCTCGTCCATGAAAAACATGCTAAAAGACTGCATATATCGCTTCCCCCTACCGTAGAAGATATTGTCCTGAAAACTATACCTGCCCCTATGAAACACGCTGTTGGGCGATCGCCCTCGTCATCTTCCCGCATCCTGTTGGGATTCACCGCAATCTTGTGTTTTTCTCTCGCTCCCCAAGCCTTAGCTCAACAATCAGTGCCCACGCCTCCCGATCAGGGCACCCCAACCGGACGCCAGCGGGGCGGCGCTTCCCGAGGCGACTGTGTTGATTACCAAGATCTAACCGCATTGGTGCCCGTCGTTGATGGCGTTGTCTGGAGCCAAACCCAAAGCCCCACCCCCGAATTTTTCTTCTACATTCCAGAAGCCCTGACCGCAGACATCCCGCTAGAGCTGGTCGTGCAAGACAGTCAAGATAACTACGTCTTCCGACAACAGTTTTTGGTGGATGCGCCGTCGGGCATTCTCACCGTGCCAACAGCGACTGCCGCAACTGCTGGATCGGAGTTAACCCCTGGAGAAGCATATTCCTGGACGTTTTCGATTTACTGTGACGCGGCTCGTCCTTCAGCTTCAACTTCTGTCTTTGGAACGATTCAGCGTGTTGCTGATGCTGATTTAGGGGGTGTTGAATCTGAGGGCGATACGGGCTACGCCCAGGCAAGCCAACGCACCCCAGACATGCAGCTCGAATTAGCCAGACAATATGCCACTGAAGGACTCTGGCACGAAGCATTGGGGCTTGCCTTGTCGCTGCACCAGGCTGAACCTACAAGTGCGGAATATCTAGAAACCTTAGAGTCTCTATTCCAGCAAGCTGGGCTTACCGATATTTCACCTACTGTCGTGGTTAATGAGGTGCCAGAGTGACACGTCTGATCTCCCTCATCACTTCAGCGGGATTCGTCACGACTCTAGGAACGCTTCTGAGCCCTGCTTTAGTACAGGCTCAGATTGCTCCAGACAGAACCCTAGGTACAGAATCCTCTACTCTTAGTCCTGGTAGCGTCAATGGCAACCCGGTGCAGTTGATTGAGGGGGGCGCAACCCGGCAGGGCAATCTATTTCATAGTTTCAGCGAATTCAACATCAGAACAGGGGAAGCCGCGTATTTTGCCAATCCTGATGGCATTGCCAACATTCTCAGCCGGGTGACAGGTTCCAACATCTCGAATATTGACGGTCTGCTCGGTGTCGATGGCAATGCCAATCTATTTTTCCTCAATCCCAACGGCATTATCTTTGGCCCCAATGCAACGTTAGATATTCGCGGATCGTTTTTGGCGAGTACGGCAGACAGTATTCCCTTTACGGATGGCAGCGAATTTAGCGCGACAGCGCCAGAGTCCTCCCTGTTGACAATCAGTGTACCGCTGGGCGTTCAGTTCAACTCCCAACCCCAAGGTGATGTCATCAACGAAGCGAATTTGGCGATCGCCCCGGAGCAAACCCTAACGCTGCTGGGTAATACCGTCTTGAGTACAGGCCGTCTCGCCACACCGGGCGGCACGGTGCAGGTGTTGGGCAATCGGGTGGGCTTGTTGGAGCAGGCCACAATCGATGTCTCTGGTGATAGCTCTGGGGATAGCTCTGGGGATGGTTCTGGCTTGACGGCAGGCGGCACGGTGCGAATTGGTGGAGATTTTCAGGGACAGGCAACGTTGCCCTTGGCCTCGCGTACCTTCGTCGATTCTGATGTGACGATTGCGGCTAACGGATCAAGCGGTGGGCGGGTGATTGTCTGGTCAGAGGAGGCCACCGCGTTTTACGGCAATATCAGCGCAGTGGGCGATGAGCTTGGGGGAATCGCAGAAATCTCTGGCAAACAGGATCTGACGGTTCAGGGTACTGTCGATTTGAGCGGTGCCGATGGCCAAACCGGGACACTCCTTCTAGATCCAACCAACATCGTTATTGTCGATGGGGCGGTTGGTGCAGACGACGGCGAAGTGCTGACTGACAGTGAGGTTCTGTTTGGCGATCGCCCTGTAAATGGCACATTCGAAATTGCAGAAGAAACCCTAGAGACGTTGTCTGGAGATACGAATCTGATTCTTCAGGCTACTGACAACATCACCATCAACGATCTGACAGACGACAGTTTGGTGTTTGCCAACGGTACGGGTTCAATTCAGCTCATAGCGGATGGCGATCGCAACGGCGTTGGCGATTTTATGATGGCTGATACTGCCGATACGCTTTTCACCAATGGTCGCAACATTAGTATTTCTGGTGTCAACTTGGTTCTAGGCGATATTGACACCACTACTGATGAAAATCTCTTCTTCTTTAACGAGACGACAACGATTGTAGATATTGATGCTGGTGGTTCTATCCCGCTCAACGAGACCGCAGAGACCACCCTATTTACATTCACAGTTCCTAACTTAGATGGGGTAATTACAGATGTAGACGTTCGTTTTTCTGCCGAACACACTTTTACATCAGACCTGATTGTGTTTGTGGTATCACCGACACGCGCCACAAACCTGTTTGATTTTGTGGGCAACGATGGTGAGAACTTTCAGGACACGCTATTGAGCGATCAGGCCCTGACGAACATTGTCACTGGAGCAGCGCCGTTTGCAGGCGAATTTTCACCTGAAGGAAACCTATCGGCTTTTAACGGACAATCGGCTGCTGGTACTTGGCTGTTAGAAGTGATTGAAACCTTCTTGCCGGAAGATGATGGGTTTCTATTTAAGGCTGGAGATAGCGCTCCCTGGGGAACTGCATTAGGGACTCAACTTCTGCTTACGACAGCTGAAGTTAGCAGCCCAGGTACGGCTTTGCCGCCGGGTGGACGGGGCGGAATTTCGCTGAGCGCTAACGGTGATATCAGCGCTGGCGACTTCAACCTATTAGAGTCAGGAGCAGGAGGTCTGCTTTCTTCGAGGGGCGACATTGTCTTTGGAGACTACGCCGGGGCAGCGCTGAGAGTAGAATCGGTTGGCAATATTACAGCAGGAGATATTGTCGTCACTGGCCCCAATACAGCTTTGACACCTGATGGCTCCGGCTCTGATTTGGATTTGCTAAGCAGTAGTCGAGCGGCCATTCTAAGGGCAGGCGTAGAGTGGACGCCCACAGAGCAAGTAGGCGGAAATATTGTGGTTGGCAGCGTCAACACCTCCAACATAGACGGCGGGAATGGTGGCCCTATTATCCTTTCCGCCAGCGGCGATATTACGACAACTGGGTTTTCTGACAATCAATTCGGTATTCCAGATGCGCTGAATTCCTCCTCAACACTAATTTCAACTGACAATGCTCGTGCTGGCGGAAACGCGGGTGACATGTTTATTGCATCGGAAGCTGGAATCATCTCGATCAATGGTGGGATTGATGCCGGATCGCGCTCCTTCTACGCAGGAACATCTGGACTCGGAGGCAATATTTCTATATCTGCCGCTAGCAATATTGAGCTAGCAAGCTTAAATTCAAATTCTTTTTCATCCTATACCGATGCTGGAGATGGCGGTGCAGTCTCGATTGCCTCTGATTTTGGAGACATTGTAATCAATGAGGAGGTTTTTTCTAGCTCTAATTCAGAGCAAGGAAGTACTGGAGATGGCGGTGCGATCTATATCTTTTCTGAATCTGGAGACATCGTCATTAATAATAGGCTTGCGTCAGACACGGAAACGTTCTCTGGTAACGCAGGCAATGGAGGAGCGATTTCTATTGGCTCTGTAACTGGAGATATTGAGATTAATCAAGGGCCATTCATTGGTGGAATCTCTTCAGCTTCGGTGTCAGAAATAGGGGCAACTAGCAACGCGGGCGCAATTTCTTTATTCACCAGGGATGGCACTATCCAAGGTGAGGGAACTCAACTATTTGCTTTTTCTGTTGGAAAGCAGGGCGGGCCGTCGGGCATGGGAGGAACCGTAGTTCTTGAAGCCGATAGTATCTCTGGTTTAGAGATCCTGACTCTTTCAGGTACGCAGCAGGCTGGTAATGTCCAAATTCAAAACACTGACGGAAGTTTGGCCATTAGCAATTTACGGTTGGTTACGTCTGGTCAGGTAGAAATTCCTGATCCTTTTAATGCGGGTGCGCCAATTGTTGCTTTAGATCTGGATGATTTTGGTCAGGCGGGTAATACCTTGATTACCAGCGCCGGAGATATCACCTTCAATGATGTTGAGATTCAGAGCAGTGCCAACGGCAGTCAGCCTGCGGGTGGAGTGGCGATCGCCAGCCCCGGACAGGTGACGTTTAACAACAGCCAAATCATTAGCAATGCGAATCGCGAAGGGGATGCCGGACGCATTGACGTTACCGCCAGTCGTCTTATCCTTGGCAATGGCGGTCGTCTCTTCGCGACTACCTCTGGCTCCGGCGACGGCGGAACCATCACCGTCAACGCTGCCGAGGCCGTGCTCTTGGGAGAAGGTGTGCAGAATTTTGAACCTGTGATTTCCGTTGAGGCCAGCGGATCGGGTAGACCGGGCAACATCATCATCAATACACCCAACTTTGAGCTGTCTGAAACGGCTAGAATCACGGCGACCGCGACCGAAACAGCTACGAATCTTGAGGGAGGCGGCAGCATTAGTCTCAATGCCAACCAGATGAACTTGGCTGGAACCGTGGGCATCTTTGCCGAAACCCAGGGGCAGTCTCCCGGTGGCGTGCTGACGCTGCAACCCTATCAGGCCAAGCCCGATTTGAGTGTAACGCTGGTGCCAGGAGCGGTGGTTTCTGCTTCAACCACGAGCAGCGGCAACGGCGGCGACCTCCAAA
Organism: Elainellaceae cyanobacterium; assembly: GCA_049647405.1. GTDB lineage: Bacteria > Cyanobacteriota > Cyanobacteriia > CAKZMO01 > CAKZMO01 > CAKZMO01. Next base: position 11,468 of record JBARXP010000181.1, read on the forward strand.
TTCTGGCTCCGGGAGCCATTGACATTAGCGGTTCTGGTCTTCTGGCTGTAGAGACCAGCGGCACAGGGCGAGGGGGCAATATTACCGTCGAGTCTCAACGTTTGAGGCTGTCTGATGGCGTTACCCTATCTGCCTCGACAACTGGCCCTGGAACCGCAGGCAATATTGTCTTGACTATTGCTGATAATCTCGACATTGACGGCAGCACGGTTGAGTCTAGCACTGGGTTGGGCGCGACTGGCATAGGCGGCAACATTGTGGTGAATGCAGCCACGACAGCGCTTCGTGATGGCGGACAAATAGCAGTCAACTCAGATGGGCAAGGTGAGGGCGGCAACGTTACGCTGACTTCTGACCAGCTCTTTTTAGACAGGAGCCGCATCACTGCCAACACCCGCAGCAGCAATGGTGGTAATCTCTTGTTCAACATTAGAGACATCCTGTTGCTGAGAAACGGGAGCCTGATTTCGACAGAGGCAGGCACTGCGGGGGCTGGGGGCAACGGCGGCGACATTACCCTTAACCTGCCCGATGGCTTTATCGTGGCAGTCCCTACTGAAAATAGCGACATTCGCGCCAACGCCTTTGAAGGGGACGGTGGTAACGTCAACGTCACGGCTCGTAGCTTAATCGGCATCGCCTTTCGACCCAACGTTCTCGACACGCCCCTCAGCGACATCACCGCCAGTTCCCGATTTGGCAACAGCGGCACGGTTACCATCAATGAACTAGCGCCTGATGTGTTTCAAGATAATGCGACCCTACCCACTGAGACGGCTCCACCTGCGCTGGCTCAAGGTTGTCGTGCCAGGGGTTCTGATGTAGGCAGCTTTGTCAGTACTGGTCGCGGTGGCCTGCCCACCAATCCGGCTGACCCGCTCAGCGCTGACACGGTCTGGCAAGATCTAGAGCCGATATTTAATCACGGTGAGAGCGATCGCCCCTCCGCCCCCTTGCCTGAAACGACGACTCCCGATGTACCCATTGTTGAGGCTCAAAGCTGGACTCGCACAGAAGAGGGCACGGTTATTTTGCTGGCGCAGCAAGCTGAAACCCCCGATCATTTCGTGCCGATGCTTGGTTGCGATGCCCATTGAAGCTTCATTTGGCTGTGGATATGGACTGGTTTCGTTCGTCAATGTTAGTTTTCTTGGCTGGCGGCTTTAGCGTCGTGGGGGGAGATGCGATCGCACAAGTGATCCCAGACCCCACGTTGTCTTCAGAAAGCTCTAATGTCAACATCGTTACGACTGACGGGAGTTCGACCTATCGCATTACGGGTGGAGCCAGCAGGGGCGGCAATCTGTTTCACAGCTTCGAGCGGTTTTCTGTATTGGCAGGTGACACGGCTGAATTTGTGAATGCCAGTACGGTCGAGAACATTATCAGTCGCGTCACGGGGGGCAATCTCTCGACTCTAGACGGGACGATCCGAGCAGGCGGCAGCGCTAATCTTTTTCTGATTAATCCGGCAGGCATTGTGATTGGGCCAAATGCCCGGTTGGATATTGGCGGTTCTTTTGTCGCCAGCACTGGCGATCGCCTTTTGTTTGAGGATGGCTTGATTTACGGTGTCGATGGCGCTGAGGTGCCATCGCTCCTCACTATCAGTGCTCCGATTGGCATCAATCTCGGAAATACACCCGGCAACATTACCGTGGTGGGTGATAGCGTCTCGCCTACCTTGTCTGTAGCGGAGGGGCGAACCTTAGCGTTGATTGGCGGTGAGGTTTCACTAACGGCAACTCGCCTCACAGCTCCCGCAGGACGCATTGAAATCGGGAGTGTCGGTGAAGCGAGTGAGTTGAGTCTGACCTCTGATGCGCAGGGGTTTGATGTGGGGTTTGAGGGGGTGACTGAGTTTGGCGATATTCAAATTTCGGGTCAGTCGGTTGTCGATGCGAGCGGCACGGCTGGAGGGGCGATCGCACTCCACGGGCGTGCGGTCACTCTAACCGATCAGTCGGCTCTCATTTCAGATACCTTGGGGGATCAGGATGGTCTCGGCATTTGGGTTGTCGCTGACAGCGTTCGGCTACTGGATAGCTCCTACATCGGTGCGACGACCCTGGGTAGCGGTGCAGCGAGCAGCATCGCGGTGACGGCAGCAGAGGACATCGAAGTTATTGGCACTGGCATTCCCAACTATAAGCAGGTGGAGTTCGGGATTCTGCTTGGGGTGCGGCAGGTGAGCGATCGCCAAATCGGCGGCATTACAGCTACCACGATGGCAGACGGACGGGCGGGGGATATTTCTCTGATGGCGCAGCGCGTTTTGCTGAATGAGGGAGTTCTGATGTCTACAGAGACCTTTGGCACGGGAGATAGCGGTGATATTAACATTATCGCAGTGGAATCGTTACACATGCGGGGGTCGGGTATTTTCGCTGGGAGCAGAGTGTTAGGAATACCGTTGATAGGGCCGGATGGTATTGCCACTGGGTTATCCAGAATTGGTGTTCCCGCAGGAGGGGGAGGCATCATTGAGGTCGCTACTACTCAACTCACCATCGAAGACGGTGCTTCCATTATTGGCGGTACTTACAGCGATCAAGATTCAGGGGATATTTCTATCCGTGCTACAGACGCTGTTATCCTACGAGGTTCCTTTGCGCCCTTCTTTGTTCCGACCTCCATTACAATTGCTTCACTTGGAGGGCGTGGGAACGCAGGAAACTTATCCATTGAGACGGGGCATTTGTTAGTTCAAGAGGGGGCGCTCATCAATACAGATTCAGGCGTTAGAACCCTGGTAGGCAACATCGAATTTGGCGGGAATGCCGGGGACATTACGATTCTCGCCACTGAATCAGTTGACGTTTTTGGCGGTGTCCTGAATCTTTTTGGCATTTTTGGATCGACTGCGATTCGATCAAGAACTTCTACCGAAGGCAATGCAGGCACCATACAAATCACCACACCAATATTAAACATCCTCAACGGGGGACGTATTACCAGCGAGACTCAGGGTCAAGCCTCCGGCGGTGCAATTAACATTAATGCCCAAAATGTCTTGATCTCGGGTGCGGGGAATGATGACCCGGATGCCATTAGCGGTATTTTTGCGAATTCAGGCGTTGAAACTCAGGTGGCGTTTATCACCGGGGAGATTGAGTCTGTTCCAGCGAGTGGAACTGGGGGAAGCATAACTATCGACACAGCTAATCTGACCATGCAAGATAGGGCTGTTATCACGGTCGGGAGCTTTGATTCCGGTGCGGCTGGCAACCTCGCTATTACCGCTGATGTGATTCGCATCAGCGGCGGTGGACGCTTAATCGCTACTACGACTTCAGACGGCGGCGGCAACATCATTCTTACCTCTGATACCCTGGCGCTAGACAATGGCAGTATCACTGCCAGTTCCGACAGTGGTGACGGGGGGAACTTGACCTTCAACGTAGGCAACCTCCTCTTGCTCAGAAACGGGAGCCTGATTTCGACTGAAGCCGGGACGGCGGGGGCTGGCGGCAACGGCGGCGACATTACCCTCAACCTGCCCGATGGCTTTATCGTGGCTGTTCCCACTGAAAATAGCGACATTCGCGCCAATGCTTTTGAGGGCGACGGCGGTAACGTCAATGTGACGGCTCGCAGCTTAATCGGCATTGCTTTTCGGCCCAATGTTCTCGACACGCCCCTTAGCGACATCACGGCCAGTTCTCGATTTGGCAACAGCGGCACGGTCATCATCAATGAACTAGCGCCTGATGTGTTTCAAGATAATGCGACCCTACCCACTGAGACGGCTCCACCTGCGCTGGCTCAAGGTTGTCGTGCTAGGGGTTCTGAGATAGGCAGCTTTGTCAGTACTGGTCGCGGTGGCCTGCCCACCAATCCGGTTGACCCGCTCAGCGCCGACACGATCTGGCAAGATCTAGAGCCGATATTTGATCACGGTGAGAGCGATCGCCCCTCCGCCCCCTTGCCTGAAACGACGACTCCCGATGTGCCCATTGTTGAGGCTCAAAGCTGGACTCGCACAGAAGAGGGAACGGTGATTTTGCTGGCGGAGGCCACTGCCGCACCAGACTTCTTTGTGCCGATGGGCTGTGAGTTGGAGTGAGCGATCGCCTTCTCAACCTAGCCGCGTCGTCATTCACAAAAACGAACAAAAAAACGAACAAAAAAAAATTCAAATCAGTTGCTTAGGACTGCATATTGGTCTGACTTCAACCGTATACCCCTTTAAGCAAACCATTCAGTGACGACTGAAAAGGAGGTATACCGTGAATTTGGCTTGTCGTAGCATTCGCTATCCGTTCAGCCCTGTGGGGGATAAAACCATTGCCAGTAAAACCATTGGCATTTATCACAGCAGTTTTTTCCCGGCTCAATCTGATCAACCTGAACCTGGACATCTAAGTCACCAGACTGAGGCTCTACGCCCCAGAATGTCCTGATGTTTTGGTCTTAGAGAGTGTTTGAGAAGTCGCAGTGGCGACTTCAGATCCCCCCTTCCCCCTTTTTAAGGGTGGAAATAGCCTCCAAAGTCCTCCTTAGAAAGGAGGATATGGGGGGATCAATTTGTTTCTGCATGTTCGCTCCAGCGCGTCATTCGATACGGCTCAAACATCCTCTAAGTCGAGAACCGATGCTCTCTCAAACTCTAATGTCTTAAATCCGTTGTCTTTGGTTTTTGCTGAAGCAGCCTAAGTATGAATCAACAGAGTGTTATGAAAGCCCTTAAACCCCTACACCAGCGCTTATTATCTAAGGTTCCTCTGCGAACCATTCTCATTGTTCCGTTCGTGCTCCAAATTCTGGGAGCGGTCGGATTGGTCGGCTATCTTTCCTTTCGAAATGGGCAGCAAGCGGTCAACAAACTGGCTGGTCAACTCCGCAGCGAGATGAGCGCTCGCATTGAAGGGGAGTTAGAAGGTTATTTGGAGACCCCCCATTCGTTTAATCGTCTCAACGGAGCCACGTTTGCCCAAGGGCAGTTTGATATGGAAAGCGGTAGTAACGCTGCCCAGTTTCTGCGTCAGTTAAAGGTGTCTGATTTGGCTTACGCGGCCTACTGTGGAGATAACCAAGGACGGCTCTTAGGTTCTGTGCGATACGTGACTGAGGAGCAATCTACCCTGGCATTGGTTGCGAGCAATGCTGCCTCCGATTACAATTTTGCGCTCTATCAAATCGGCGTCAATGGTAATCGAGGCAGTTTGCTAGAGCGATTCACCCCCTATGATGCTCGTCAACGACCCTGGTATCAGGCAGCAGTGAGAGCGGAGAGACCGATTTGGAGCGAGGTCTACCTCGATTTTGCGATCGGGTTGCCCACGATTACCGCTAGTGAACCCGTGTATGGCCCAAGAGGGCAACTTCTGGGCGTCTGTGCCACGGATATTGTTCTGCTGCAAGATATCCGCCAATTTTTAGCTGATCTCTCCATTGGTGATTCTGGCATTGCTTTTGTGATGGATCGCTCTGGCACGGTGCTCTCTAGCTCGACGGAGGAGCCGCTGACTCAGGGTGAAGGCGAAGAGATGACGCTGCTGCAAGCGACGGATAGTAGCGATCGCCTCATCCAATCCACTGCCAATTATTTGCAAGAACGGTTTGGCAGCTTTGAGGCGATTCAAAGTGCTCAGCAGCTTGATTTCAAACTCCCTGATGATCGTCTCAACCTGACAGGCGGCGAGCGTCAGTTTTTGGAAGTGGTGCCCTTTCGAGATAGCCGGGGGCTAGACTGGCTGATTGTTGTTGCTGTGCCAGAGTCAGACTTTATGGGGCAAATTTATGCCAACACTCGCAACACAGTTTTGCTGTGTCTTGTGGCATTGGCGATCGCCACAGGGGTAGGCATCTTAACCGCTCGCTGGGTCATCCAACCCCTACTAGAACTCAACAGCGCCGCCAAAGATATTGCCAAGGGAGAGTTAAACCGAAAAGTCGAAATTCAGCGATCGGATGAGGTCGGAGAACTGGCAAAATCCTTCAACGACATGGCGGGTCAGCTTCAAGAATCGTTCCAAACCCTGGAAGCTAAGAATACTGAACTTGAACACCTCGACAAACTGAAAGACGAGTTTTTAGCCAACACCTCCCACGAGTTAAGAACTCCGCTGAACGGCATGATCGGCATTTCCGAATCGATGATTGACGGCGCGACGGGCAAGCTGACGGAGATTCAGGAGCGCAATTTGTGGATGGTGGCTCAGAGCGGACACCGCCTTTCTAACCTGGTCAATGACATTCTCGATTTTTCCAAACTTAAACATAAAGGGATAGACCTACAGCTCAAGCCTGTGAGCCTGAGGGACTTGGTGGAGGTGGTGTTGGCTTTAAGTCGATCGCTGGTGGGCACCAAACTGCTTACCCTGATCAACGAGGTGTCACCCGATTTGCCCGCTGCCTATGCGGATGAAAATCGACTTCAGCAAATTTTGTATAACCTGATCGGCAATGCCGTTAAATTTACCGCGTCGGGCACGGTCAACGTGTTTGCTGAGGTGCGCCATTCCCAAAACGGCACAGAGAATCAGGTGCTGGCTGTCACCGTTGCCGACTCCGGGGTCGGCATTCCTGAAGAGAAACTAGAGCGGATTTTTGAAGCCTTTGAGCAAGCAGAAGGCTCCACTGCACGCGAATATGGGGGCACGGGGCTGGGGCTGGCGGTCACCAGGCAGTTGGTGGAGCTGCATCACGGCAAGCTGACGGTCACCTCCACCGTTGGGGAGGGATCTCAGTTTACGTTTACCTTACCCGTAGCGACGGAAGAGATCCGCGAAGGGCAGTATGAACCTGCGGTGAGTACCACGCGTCTGCAACGCTCGGCAGTGGCCGCTGCTGAAAAATGGGATAGTGCGATCGATGAAAACGCCCTCGCGAACCCATCTAATCCTTTGGAGTCATCCGGTTCAGTCGTGTTGGTGGTAGATGACGAACCCGTTAACCTGCAAGTTTTAGCCAACCATCTGTCGCTGCACGACTATTCGATCGTGCAAGCTAGCAACGGGGAAGATGCGTTGCAGCTAATCGAGCAAGGGTTGCGACCTGCGATCATTCTGTTGGATGTGATGATGCCGAAAATGACGGGCTACGAAGTCACCCAACGTCTACGAGAACGCTATCCCGCAATCGACCTGCCCATTGTCTTGCTCACAGCGAAAACCCAGGTTGCGGATCTGGTAACAGGACTCGCCGCAGGAGCCAACGACTATCTCACCAAGCCCATTGCCCGCGAAGAGCTGCTGGCACGCATTCGCACCCATCTAAACCTAAGCCAACTGCGAGAAGCTTTGCAGATTGAAGAATCCAAGTATCGCAACATGTTTGAAAATGCGGTGGAAGGCATTTTTCAGTCGTCGCCCGATGGGCATCTCTTGAACGTGAATCCGGCCTATGCCCAGATGTTTGGCTATGACTCTCCTGAAGCAATGTTGTTGAGTATTCAGGAAGTGTCTGGACAGCTCTATGTTGATCCAAATCGACGGACAGAATTTAAGCGCTTGCTTGACGAGCAAGGAGAGATTCGCGATTTTGAGTTTGAGGCATATCGGTGCGATGGCAAAGCCACTCCTGCGGAGTATCGCACCCAGATTTGGGTTTCAGTCTGGGCTAGAGCCGTGAAAGATTCCCAAGATACGCTGCTGTACTACGAAGGCAACTGCATCGACATTACTGAGCGCAAAAAGCAAGAAGAGATGTGGAAGCAGCAGCTGAAGGAACTGCAAGTTGAGATTGACCACAAGCAGCGATCGCGTCAGGTGGCTGAGATTACTAACACCGACTACTTTCAGGAGCTGATGGCAGAAGCCAGCAACCTGAGAAACTTTTTTGATGATTAAGGTGAAAAAATGGCAAAAGTTGTTTTAGTTCATTCCTTTCGGGGTGGAACGGGGAAGTCGAATACCACCGCAAATTTAGCAACGACGATCGCCCGAACTGGCAAGCGGGTTGCGGTGATCGACACCGATATTCAGTCTCCGGGTATCCATGTCTTGTTTGGCATGGAACATGTCGATTCACAACGTACCCTTAACCAATATCTGTGGGGAAACTGCCCCCTTGAGAAAGTAGCTCAGGATGTCACCCCCGATGTCGTCAAGCAAAACAATGGTCACATCTTTTTAGTGCCGTCTAGTAGCGATGCGGGCGACATCACCCGAATTTTGCACGAAGGCTACGATGTGCGGCTGCTCAAGAAGGGCTTTCGTGAACTCATTACCGCTCTGAATCTGGACTACATCTTCGTTGATACGCACCCAGGTCTCAATGAAGAAACATTGTTGTGCATTGCCCTTGCTAACATCCTGGTGGTGATTTTGCGACCCGATCGCCAAGACTTCCAGGGAACCGCTGTGATGCTGGATCTGGCTCAAAGGCTCAAAGTGCCAAAAATTCTCATGGTGGTCAATCGGGTTATGCAAAATTCTGACCCAGAGATGGTTCGTCAGCAGCTAGAAGCTACATATGAAGTCCCCGTCGTTGGGGTGATGCCCAACTGTGACGAGATGATGCAGTTGGCCAGCAGTGGGTTGTTCTCGCTGCAATATCCTGACCATTCCTTGAACCAGGTTTATCAACAGGTAGCAGAGAAGGTGATGAACCCTTAGATGATGGCGATCGCCATAGGGGTTTGCCATAGGGGTTTGACTATTACACCCTTTCTTCCATGACAAAAGGCGTCCTGCTACTACATTTCTCACCATTGGCTCGACTATGAAATTATCTTCTAGCGATTTACAACCTCACCGTCTAGCGCTAGTCACCTACCTGCGTCAGGAATTGCAGCCAAGTCGGCTCGTCCCCACGCTGACAGCGGGGATCATTACTGGAGTGCTGTTAGTGATTTACGCTATTTCGATGGCAGCGTTGATCTTTACGGGTTCTTTGGCAGAGTTTGTCCCCATCGGTATTGGGTTAGGACTATTCACCGCTATCGTTGCAGCGATCATCGTGGCATTAACCAACTCGCTGCCGGGGATTGTGATCATGCCCCAAGATTCGCCAGCCGTTATATTAGCAATCATTGCAAGTGCGATCGCGAGTCAAATGTCGGCCTCTGACCCGGCTCTTTTACCGACTGTGATCATGGCGCTAGCGGTCACTACAGGAGTGGTAGGAATCGTCTATTTTTTACTGGGTACCTTCAAACTTGGAAACTTAATTCGTTTCATTCCTTATCCAGTTGTGGGCGGTTTTCTGGCAGGCACAGGTTATCTACTGGCTCAGGGAGCGTTCAATGTGATGGCTGACCAGTTTTTTGGCTTAGGCAATCTACCTGCACTACTCGCTCCTACGATGCTAGTACGCTGGCTCCCCGGCTGTGGAGTTGGCATAGCATTAGTGGTGTTACTTCGACGCTACAACAGCGTGTTTGTTATGCCGAGTATTATCGTCGGCAGCACTGTCGCCTTCTACTTGATCCTGTGGTTCACTCAAACGCCGCTTGCTGAGGCCAAAAGCATGGGTTTGCTCTTTGGCTCTTTTCCTGAAGGAGGGCTTTGGCGTCCACTGCACTGGTCGATGTTGACCCAGGTTCACTGGTCACTGATTTTGAGCCAAGCTGGTAACATTGCAACCACGGTATTGCTGTCGGTCATTGCCCTTTTGCTCAATGCCTCAGGAATTGAACTAGCAGTTCGTCAAGACTTAGATCTGAACCGAGAACTCCGGGCATCCGGTTTGGCTAATATGGCTGTTGGTTTAGGGGGCGGCATTGTTAGTTTCCACGCTCTGGGGTTATCAATCTTGAGCTGCGCCAAAATTAATGCTAAGAGCCGCTTAGTGGGTGTTTTGGCGGCTTTTGTTTGTCTTATCACACTACTTTTGGGCGAAACCTTGGTGACTCTGTTCCCCAAGTTAGTCCTCGGAGGTGTCGCTCTCTTTTTGGGCTTAAGTTTTCTGATGGAGTGGGTTTACGATGCCTGGTTTAAGCTGTCCAAAACTGACTACGGTATCGTTATTCTCATCCTCTGGGTAATTGCCACGGTCGGTTTTCTTGAAGGTGTGGGAGTGGGGTTGGTGGTGGCGATCGCCCTGTTTGTCGTCAGCGCCAGTCGAGTCAACGTCACCAAACATACGCTCTCTGGAGCCACCCACCAGAGCCATACCGCTCGCAGCTTACCCCAAACCCGGATCTTGCAAGAAGAGGGGGAGCAGATTTACATCCTCGATTTGCAGGGGTTTCTCTTCTTTGGCACGGCAAATTCTTTGCTCAATCGCATTCAAGATCGGCTGAATAATGATAGTCTCCTGCCCCTGAAGTATGTGGTGCTCGACTTTCAGGCGGTTAACGGTCTAGATTCTTCTGCGGTTCTCAGCTTTGTCAAACTCAAGCAACTCTTGCAGCAGCAAGATATCAAGCTGGTGTTGACTCACCTCAGCCCCAACATTCGGACTCAGCTCAAGCGGGGCGGCTGTCTGCTGCCGGATGACCCGGTCTGTCAGGCGTTTTCCGATCGCGATCACGGTCTGGAGTGGTGTGAAAATGCCCTGTTGGGGGTAATTCCGATGCGGCGCGCCCGCACCCTACCTCTGCTGATTCAGCTCAACGACCTGTTTCCCGACCGCGATGTCGCGGCTGAGTTTATCGACTATCTAGAAGAATGGGACGCCGAGCCGGGGGAATACGTGTATCAGCACGGCCAGCCCGCCGATGCCATCAACCTGATCGAAGTAGGCGAGGTGACGGTGTACCTCGACGGGCAACAGGGGCAAGAAGCCCATCGCATTCAAGCTCTGGGGGCGGGCAATGTGGTCGGAGCCGTAGACTTTTTTCGCCACTCGACCCACCAAACCACTGCTGTGGTAGAGATACCCAGCACCCTCTACCGCCTGTCCACAAAGAGTTTTCAGCGGATGGAAAAGGAACAGCCCGAAATTGCGACCGCGTTTCAGGGGGCAGTGATCAAAATTGTGGGCGATCGCCTGACTTACGCGTATAAAGAAATTGCTGATCTCATGCGATCGTGAGCAGGATGGGCGATCGCCCACATTGGCTCAAAAGAAATTTTCAAATTAGAGGCTGAGGAATGCATATTTCATTTGCATCAGCCGTATATTCCTTTAAGTGAACTACTCACTCAACCTAACTCATGAAGAATATGCTTAGTAAATCCTAACGCTTAGATTTAGTCGAACGGTCTTAACGAGTCACTGTTAATGCTGAGTTCTTGCTGGTTAAACGCTTGAAAACGACGGATAAAAAATTCCATCGTATCAATCAATTTCTTACTAACAGCTACACTAAGCGGCTTTCTAACCATGCCAAAAGTTGTATCAATCCACTCCTATCGAGGGGGTACAGGCAAATCGAACTTTACGGCCAACCTGGCAACTTCCTTCGCCTTGCAGGGCTATCGGGTGGGCGTGGTCGATACCGACCTGCCCTCACCTGGGATTCATAACCTGTTTTGCTTAGAGCCAGAACAAACCGAGAAATCCCTCAATCATTACCTCTGGGGTGAATGCCCGATCGAATCGGTCGCCTACGATGTCAGCGCCAACGTTGGCATTACGAGTGGAGGGCAGCTCTTTCTCGTGCCCTCTAGTGTTAAAGCCGACGACATCGCCCGCATTCTCAACAACGGGTACGATGTCAGGCTAATGAACGACGGGTTTCGTCGCCTGGTGAAAACCTTAGAGCTGGACTACCTATTTATCGATACCCATCCTGGGCTGTCAAAAGAGACGTTTTTATCGATTGCAATTTCCCACGTGCTGCTGTTAATCCTGCGTCCTGATAAGCAAGATTATCAAGGAACAGCGGTGACTGTAGATGTGGCGCAACAGCTCCAGGTTCGTAAAATGCTGCTCGCCATTAACAAGGCTTACAGCAAGCTCAATTTAGAGGCTCTGAAGCAGAAGGTTGAAGCCACCTTTCACGAAACTGTAGCGGGGGTGTTTCCGTTATCGGAGGAGATTGTGCAGCTAGCGAGTGAAGGAGTCTTTTGCGTGAGGTATCCCGATCATCCGATTAGTCAAGAGTTTCGTAAGGTCGCTCAGCAGATTGCGGAGGTGTAGGCGCGATGTCAACTAGTGGGCCAAATACCGGATCAAATACCGGGTCAAATACCGGGTCAAATTTTGGGGATTTGCAAGCTCTCACCAACTCAATTACAGCGGTAGCATCGCCCTTTCGCACCTATCTGAGCGATTTGCACCGCAAGTATCAGTCGCTCAATCAGGGGGCGATCGCCGACTACATTCCTGAACTGGCCCTGGCTCAGCCAGAGTGGTTTGGCATTTGTGTGGTCACTGCGGCTGGGCAGACCTTTGACGTGGGCAACTGCGATCAGCTCTTCACGATTCAGTCGATTTCCAAAGCATTTATCTTTGGGCTGGCTCTCGAAGACCACGGTCGCGAGTACGTCAACAGCAAGGTCAGCGTCGAACCCACTGGGGAAGCCTTTAACGCCATTGTGCTCGATGAAGCCACCAATCGCCCCTACAACCCCATGGTCAATGCGGGGGCGATCGCCACTGCTGATTTGATTAAGGGCAGCAGCGGCACCGAACGGCTGAAGCGCGTGCTCGACATGTTCAAGCGCTATACCGGACGAGATCATGACATCAACGTTCCGGTCTTTTTGTCAGAAAAAGCGACCGGATTTCGCAACCGAGCCATGGCCTACCTGATGCGCAATTTTGGCATGGTCAGCGACAACATTGACGAAACCCTAGACCTTTACTTTCAGCAATGCTCAATCATGGTCAACGCTCGCGATTTGGCGATGCTGGCGGCAACCCTGGCCAATGGGGGCATTAACCCCGTCACCCAAGAGCGAGCCATTGATGAACGCTACGTTCAAGATGTGGTCAGTGTGATGCTGACCTGCGGCATGTATGACGCCTCTGGCGAATGGACTTATCGCGTGGGAATGCCCGCCAAAAGCGGCGTCGGCGGGGGCATCACCGCCCTCGTGCCGGGTCAGCTCGGCGTGGGCACCTTTTCGCCGCTGCTAGACGTTAAAGGCAACAGCCTCCGGGGGCTTAAGGTCTGTGAAGACCTATCGAGAGATTTTGGCCTGCACTTATTTAACGTCGCCACCCCCGACAAAGTCTTAGCCGAGTGGGTGAGTGGCGATCGCACGATTGATGACTGGTAAGGAATGGGTCAATTTGCTAAAAATTGACGACGATGCGCCTTTTAGATGTTTAACCAATGCAGCACGATGATGAAACGCTACCTGGCTCATCTCTTTCAAATCTCGATTAATCGTCCTGTGGCTACCGTTGTTGTGGCGATCGCCCTGACGCTGTCGCTATTTCTGCCGCTGGGGTGGAGTGCCTGGAACGCTTACCAAACCTTTGATCGCATCATCGTCAACGATTTTCGCCTGCAATATCTGGTGGGCTCGGTCATTCACCTCGATGAAGTGCTAACCATGTCGGCCCGCATGAATGCCGCCACAGGCGATACCCGCTGGGAAGATCGCTACAACGAGTTTGTGCCTCAACTCGATGCCGCTATAAAAGAGGCGATCGCCATTGCCCCCGAAGCCTATGAAGGAGAGGGTGCCGCCCAAACCGATATCGCCAACCAAAAGCTGGTGGCCATGGAGGTAGAGTCGTTTGAGCTGGTGCGCAGCGGTCAGCAAGACGCCGCCGAAGATTTGCTCTTTAGTGCTGAGTATGAACAGCAAAAAGCCATCTACGCCGAGGGCATTCAGCGAGGGCTAGACGCCACACGGGCGCGCATTCAGCAAAACCAGGCTGACTTTGCCCAGCAGTTGATTTTGGCGAGTGCGATCGCGGCTCTCAGTCTGCTGATGCTGCTGCCGATTTGGTGGGTGGTCTTGCAAGTCTTGCAGCGCTACTTAGAGGCGCGCAACACCGCAGAACACGCCCTCCACGAAGCCAAAGATCAGCTAGCCGCCGTGTTAGATGCCGTCCCTGGCCCCATCTCATGGATTGACTCAGGCGGTGTTTATATCGGCGTCAATCGTTACTTAGCCAGCAGCTGGAGCATGTCTCAAGGAGCCTTTATTGGCAAAGCTGTCAACTCTCTCAACGGCAATACTCATCTAGCCCAGTTTTTGCAAGAGTTTCTCACCAGCCCAAAAGAGGCTGATTCCCGCACAATTGAAGTCGAAATAAAGGGCGTATCGCGATACTATCTGGTCGCCGTGCAAAAGTATCAGAAAGGCACAGCAGCGGTGTCAGTCGGCATCGATATCACAGAACGCAAACAGGCCGAAGAAGCCCTCCGCATTGCTGAAGAAAACTATCGCAGCATCTTTGAAAACGCCTTAGAAGGAATCTTCCAATCTTCTCCAGACGGCTACTTTATTAGCGTCAATCCGACTCTGGCAAAAATATACGGCTATGCTTCGCCCCGCGAAATGATCGAAAGCATTACCAACATTTCAGAACAGCTTTATGTAGACGCTGAAAGACGGGCTGAATTTATTGCCGCCATCGAAGCACAGGGAACCGTTAAAGATTTTGAATATCGCTGCTACTGCAAAGATAGAAGTATTATCTGGACTCAAATTGATGCCCGCGTCGTCAGAGGCAACAACGGAACCGTCCTCTATTACGAAGGCATTGTTCAAGACATTACTGAGCGCAAAAATCGCGAAGATTACCTGAGACAACAGCTCGAAGATTTGCGAATTGAAATTGACCATCAGCAACGAGAAGAAGAAGTCGCTAACTTAACGGCTAGCAGCTACTTTCAAGAGGTGAAGCAAGAGGTTTCTGCAATCAACTTAGATGAGTTTTGGAGTTGATCAAATGCCTACAATCATGAAAAAAGATGTTTCGCAGCCTTTCTTTGACCTCGGCCAAAAGACTCTATGGGACTGGCTCAGTTTGCTTATTGTCCCACTCCTCTTGTTTTGGGTTAGCCATCAGCTCAACAAAACCCAGCAACAGGTGGCAGATGACCAGCGGCAGCAAGCACTGCTCAGAGGATACTTTGAGCAGATATCGACGTTGCTCATTGACTCCGATCTTAAGGGCGCGGGTGAATACTCAGAGGTAAAATCTGTAGCGGCATCGCTCACCGCATCAACCCTGAGAGATTTAGACTCTAGTAGACGTAATTCGCTAATGCGTTTTTTAACGTCAACGGGGCTGGCCGCGCCTTTGCCTGGGTCAACGAGTGAGGCTGGTATTTTGAGTAGAGCCGACCTGAGCGGCGTTGATTTGAGCCATACTGCCCTCAATGGAATTGACCTGCACTCCGCCGATTTAACCAGCGCTAACCTGACGCAAACCGATCTGGGCGGCGGAGCCAACCTGAAAAATATACGTTTCATCAATACCGACCTGACAGGTGCTGACTTTGAGAATGCGGCGCTTGAGGGCGCGGTCTTTGCCTACACTGACCTGCGCAATGCCCAGAATCTGACCGATGAGCAATTCTCGCAGGTGAAGCTTTGCAACACGAGACTGCCTGACGGTTCAGAGTCAGATCGAGACTGCCACGAGATGATTGAACAATTACTCTGCAATGTGGAGCCTCCGCAGGGAACAAACCCAGCCGCGTTTGACTATCCTAACTGCGATCGCGATGATCCCGATAATGTGGTTGACGAATACATTCAGTCGTCTGCAATCTACAGCCCAGAACATCCTTGGAACAGCTATGAAGTATTAAGCGCAGCAGAGAGTTAGTCTGTTTATTTGCGATTAGTTCGATGGTCGGCCTGATGCCAAAATCTGAGGAAAAGTGGCGCTCAATCATTTCTTCAAAAAAATCTCAAATTCAAGACTGAGCCCTGCATACTCCACTCAACTCAGCCGTAGTGAATGTTAAGCGCATCAATTTGTTCACTGCTGATTAGGGAGAAATGACATGAATTTGACTTGCTTTGACAGTCGGCTCACGACCCCGCGATCGCGAAGTGGTGCTCATTCGTCGTCAATTTTTCCAAGTCAGGCCATGCCTTCTTTGAATACTCAGTTTGAACAGGCCGTTGCCGCCCTAGAGCCAGACCCGCTAATGTTGGGCGATCGCCACTCTGCTGTTCAGAACCTACAAATTGCCTTAAAGGCACTTGATTTTTATACAGGTTCTTTGGACAACACCTTTGGCCCCAAAACAGCCGATGCCGTGCAACGGTTTCAACAGAGCGATGGCATCGCTGCCACAGGTGAATTTGATGCCGCAACCTGGTATGCCCTCACGTTTTGGGCACAGCCAGCCTAATGCAAACCGTCTGGGAAAGCCAATGCTCAACACAATTCGGCAGCAGGGCTAATGTGCAACAAAAATCATAACGAAGTCAGGATTAACCATACAGTCGGAGCAATTCTATGAAGAAAATTTTGAGTATTGATGGCGGTGGCGTTCGCGGTTTGATCCCCGCCATGGTGCTAGCAGAGATTGAAAAGAGAACCCATCAGCCCATTGCAGAAAGCTTTGATCTCATTGCAGGCACCTCAACCGGGGGTATCTTGGCACTCGGACTGATTAAGGCTAACGAAAAGGGGAAACCCGAATTTTCAGCCGAAACCCTCAGCGAAATTTATAAAAAGGAAGGCAAAAGAATATTTCCCCAAGGCACCTGGACTTCCGCTGCCCGTCACCTTTGGAGAGGGTTTGGCATCTCAGATGAGGTGTATTCTCATCAGGGTTTAGAAATGTTGCTCAAGGACAAATTCGGCAATACCACCCTGGGTCATGCACTGACTAAGGTATTGATTTCGACCTACGAAATCGTCGATGGAGAACCGCTCTTTTTCAAAAGCTGGGATGACGACTATCAAGCCGTGAAGATGCGCGATGTTGCCCGCGCTACGTCAGCGGCTCCCACCTATTTTGAACCACATCAGATCAAAATTATTTATGACCAAGAAAAATACTATGAAACACATAAGTGGAAATATGAGAAGGAGAAATATAGGCAGATTATTGTCGAGAAAAACATAGATGGAAAAGCAGTCATTGAGAAGACCCACACACTGGTCGATGGCGGGGTTTTTATCAACTCTCCTGCGGTTTCAGCCTATGCTGAGGCCAAACGCCTTTTCCCTGACGATCAAGACTTGCTAATGGTGTCGATTGGTACAGGCCAAATCAACCCCGAAGCGTCTTATGAAGAGGCTAAAGATTGGGGGTTAGCCTCTTGGGTCAAACCGCTGATTAAGTTTATGTTTGATGGAGTTTCTGATGCTGCTGACTATCAGTTGAAATATTTACTCGGTGATGAACCTGGACGTTATTATCGACTGCAAACTGATATCGATGAAGAATCAGGTGCGATGGATCTTGCTGATCAAGAAAACATCATCAGATTAATCGACAGCGCTACAGATCTGATCAGGGATCAAGATGCAAACTTGGATAAGTTGTGCGAAGTGCTGTGTAGCTAGAAGGCGGGCAACTCATGAGTTAAACGGCCTCAGCTTTAAGTTCAGAAAAGCAGCATACCCATATGAGATGGGCGATCGCCCTTGGCTTGGGAATGTACGATCGCCCCGCCAGCTTTTCTATCCCAGCAAAAGAAGCGATCGCCTTGCCGTTGACGATATGCCTCCACGGATCTCTTGTATTGAAAACAGTTCAGCCGTTTAATAATCGATTCACCGCCACCGCCACGGATGGAAAAGCCACCGGGTAAAGCATTCCTCCAGTGACCGTTATTTCTGATTGATAATCGCCCTGGCTGGGTTCACGCAACGCGGTAACCTGTCGTTGTTTCAAATTCACGACCCAATATTCGATAATTTCAGCACGGGCATAGGCTTTCCGCTTCGCATCCAAATCTTTGGCTAAGCTACTGCTGGCATATTCGATCAGCCAAAAAATATGTTCTGGATAGGGATGGCAAGTGCGGTATCGATCTCGCAAGGGTTGCACAATGGCGATATCTGGCTCCGGTTCCGAGTTGCTATTGGGTAAGGTAATGGGTTTTGCATCCCGAATCAGGGCATCTTGCTCCAACAGTTCTCGCAAGTAATCTGCTCCGTCAGTGCTCAGTTGAGCATGTTCTGGCCCTTCAGGAGACACCTCAATAATTTCTCCATTTAATAGCTCTACCGATTGACCGATCAAAATACCAGCCTCAATCATTTGATGGTACTGATCCAGAGTCCATTTGGCGATCGTGACCGTCATGGTGTTGTCCTGTAGTGATCGTGCTAGCTCCCATCAACTTTATTTTGCCACTTGAAGAGGCGATGTTTGAGTAGGCTAGGAGAATCGCGCCATTGAGAGAATGGCGATCGCACTACCAAATCCTACTCATTTTCAGTTCGAATCCTGGGAGTTCAGGGCTGCAATTCACAACTGCGGGGTTGTTCAAAATTTCAGGTGGTTGCTCAGAACGATACACATGAACTTGTTGAGTTTTGCGATCAATCAGTACCCCTAGCTGAACTCCATTGGCCATATATTCGTCCATTTTGCTTTGTAGCCCTGATAAGGTATTGCTACTTGACCGTAGCTCCACCACAAAATCAGGAGCAATGGGGGCAAACGACGCTTGTTGGTCTGGGGTTAAAGCATTCCAGCGATCGCCCAAAATCCAGGATGCATCGGGCGATCGGGTTGCTCCGTTTGGCAAGTTAAAGCCTGAACTAGAGTCAAATGCCTCTCCCGTACCATCCGCTTCTGACCAAATATACAGTTGCCCAAATAGCCGACCGTTCCGATTTCCGGTATCTGAAAACGCTGGAGGCATAACGATCACGTCTCCGTTAGCATTGCGTTCAATACGGAGTTCAGGATTGGTCTGACAAAATTCATAGAACTGCCGATCGCTCACGGGTGTAGTTGCGATCAGCGAGGACAAATTAATTGGCACTGACATATCCACGGCACTGACCAGAAGGCTCGTCATAAGCAGCTTGGCTCCACCCAGAAATATCATGAGCCTATTGTAACGAACCGCTTGCGAGTGAGATTTCTCGATGTGGGTTTTCTCGATGTGGGTTTAAGTGTGGTGATGGCGATCGCCCATTTCATCTATCCGCGATCGCCCATTTCATTTATCAGTGATCGCCCACTCAATCTGATCAAATTGCCTACTGGCCTGATCGCTTACACTAAAACAACCTGCACAATCGCAAATTCTATGGTTTCCAACACTGTACGCTGGACGACCCGCGACCTCGACGCTATGCCCGACGACGGCGGCTGGAAGCGCTATGAAATCGTTGATGGAGATTTACACGTGACTCGTGCCCCTCACATTCGCCATCAGCGTACTGCCGGGAAACTGCACGTTCGATTAGAGACTTGGTCAGAGAGAACTGGACTCGGGAATGCATTCCAATCACCCGGCGTCATTTTCACTCCCACCGATGCCGTTATTCCTGATGTCGTCTGCATTAGCCGAGAGCGGCTCAACACTGGTCTTGACGAGGCCGGACATCTGATTGTCGCTCCCGAACTCGTGGTTGAGATCCTTTCTCCTGGCGAGCTGAACGAACAACGTGATAAGGAAGTCAAGCGCAAACTCTACTCCCTTCACGGCGTCCAGGAATACTGGATTGTCAGTTGGCAACGAGAAATTATAGAAATTTACCGCCGTTCAGAGGCTCAGCTTCGGCTCGTCAGCACCCTTTTACGGAATGACTCTCTCTCATCCCCCTTGCTGCCAGGGTTTAACGCCCCGCTGGCTCAAGTTTTTCAGTAGTCCCAGGCTGTGGTGCGAAGAAACTAATGGACAACTCCGTGGCAAAGCCCTATAAACAGTAAGGGTTAGGTTTTGGGCATTGGGTGAATGCATGTACTGTATCGAATCATACGGGTGAGCTGGAGTCAGTTCCGACTCTACAGGTTTATTCTTGGCATCGTTTTGGGGATAGCCATTGCTTTGAGTGGTTTGGCGATCGCCGATGGAGAGAGTAATCTTCCTGCTGCTGCCTCAACTCAATCTCTTGCGGCGATCGCCACCCCCCCAGCCACCTCATTACTAGACCAGGGTCGCCAAGCCTATGCTGCCCAGCGGTTTAGCGAGGCCGTAGCTGCTTGGGAAGAAGCGGCAGCATTACTCTCCAATCAGCCTCTTCAGCAAGCCCTAGCCTTCAGCTATCTCACTGCCGCCTATCAACAACTGAGCCAGTGGGAAGTGGGCGATCGCACTATTACCCAAAGCTTAGACATACTCTCTACCGCTCCTGACTCAGCTCAAAAACTGGCCGTCAGCGCCCAGGTTCACAACACCCTCGGCAGCTTGCAGTTTGCCCGAGGTCAGACCCAATCTGCCCTAGAAACTTGGCAAACTGCTGCTGACTTATACATGCAAGCGGGGGACGAGTCTCGCATTTTCAACAGTCTCTTAAACCAGATTCAGGCTCAGCAGGCTCTGGGTTACTATCAGCAAGTGCAGAACACATTGACCACCCTAGAGCAGCGCTTGCCTGAGCAGTCGCTGCCCCTGCAAGTGCGGGGCTATCAGCGGTTGGGGCAGACCTATCGAGTGCTGGGTGATTTGACAACGGCTCAAGACCACTTACAAACGGCTCTGAGCTTGGCTCAGCAACGCAACATTGCAACGGCTGTCATTTTGCTAGAGCTGGCCAATACGGTTCAGGGGCAAGGCGATTGGGAAGGGGCGATCGCCCTTTACCACCAGGCAGAAAGGGATAGCGATACCGAGATTCGTCTCAAGGCTCGTCTTAACCGACTCAAACTCCTCGTTCAGCACAACCCCGATGCGGCGCGTCAGGTGGCCTCAACTCTGCCGACCGAGATTGCCGCCCTGCCGCCGGGGCGCGGCCAGATTTATGCCTATATCAACGCGTCCCAGAGCCTGCTTCAGCTCAAAACTCCTGCCGAGGTCGAAACTGCTGCCCGCCTGCTGGCTCAGGCCGTTCAGCAAAGCCTGGAGTTACAAGACACCCGCGCAGAAGCCTATGCCCGAGGTTATCTAGGACATGCCTACGAAATTTCTCAGCAATGGGCTGAGGCGCAGACCCTGACCGAGCAGGCGCTGCTGCTGGCTGAATCTCTCAATGCTGCCGATATCGCCTACCAGTGGCACTGGCAGCAAGGCCGACTCTTCAAACAGCAAGGCCAGAGAGAACCCGCGCTGCAAGCCTATCGCGCTGCTTTTTCCACGCTCCAGTCGCTCAAGCAAGATTTGGTTGCGGTCAGCGATGATTTACAGTTCTCGTTTCGAGACAGCGTAGAGCCAGTCTATCGAGAACTGGTCGATTTGTTGCTCCAGCCCGATGCAGCGATGCCGCGCGGCTTGGCGGAGGTTGCTTCATCCAGCGCCCAGTCGCGGCTGACAGAAGCTAGATCGGTGATTGAGGCGTTACAGATTGCAGAGCTGAATAATTTTTTTAGAACGGCTTGCTTAGAGGCTCAGCAGGTCGATCTCGAACAGGTGAGTCAAGCGACAACCGCGATCATCTATCCGATTATTTTGCCTGATCGATTAGAAATCATCGCCAGTTTGCCAGGGCAGCCCCTGCGGCAATATACCAGTCCGGTGGCTCAAGCCGACCTAGAGCAGACGCTGTTAAAGTGGCGTCAATTTCTAGAAAAGCCCTTCACCGCGCCGGAAGGACAAGCCCTGGGGCAGCAGCTCTACAGTTGGATTATTGAGCCGATGCAGACGGCGCTGGCCGAAACCGCCAGTCAGACCCTGGTCTTTGTGCTCGATGGGGCGCTGCGGAATACGCCCATGGCCGCGCTTTATGATGGCGATCGCTACTTAGTAGAAGACTATGCGATCGCCCTTTCTCCAGGGCTACAGCTCCTGGCTCCCCGTTCTCTGCAAGAAACCCAGGTGTCGGTGTTGTTGGGCGGGCTGACAGAACCTCGACACGGATTCAGCGCTCTGTTTAACGTCAAAGACGAACTGCAAACCATCCAAGCCCTGTTTAACAGCCGGGTGCTGCTCGACCAAGGGTTTACGACAGCGGCTTTGGCTCAGCAGGTCGAGAGAACTGAGCTGCCCATTGTGCATCTGGCGACTCATGGGCAGTTTAGCTCAAACCTCAAAGACACCTTTATTTTGGCCTGGGATCGTCCCATGCCTGTAAATGAGTTGAGTCGTTTATTGAGAACAGGCGACCAAAACCGTCTAGAGCCGATTGAACTTTTGGTGCTCAGCGCTTGTGAGACGGCCACTGGCGATAGTCGAGCGGCTCTCGGCCTTGCCGGAATTTCTCTCCAGTCGGGTGCCCGTAGCACCTTGGCTTCGCTGTGGAATTTAGACGACGCGTCTGGGGCGTACTTTGTGAGCCAGTTTTATCAGGCTCTGGCTCAGCCTCACACGACTAAGGCAGCCGCTCTGCGTCAGGCTCAGCGATCGCTCCTCAACAATCCAAATTACCGCCATCCGACTTACTGGTCAGCTTATGTGCTGGTCGGCAATTGGCTGTAGGGCTGATATTGTTCATCTATGCATTGAAAGAGCCGCACATGGGACAGTTTAGATGTATTTGCTGAGCGAAATGTTCTTGCTGGCTTATCATCGCTAGTCATAGAAGCGTCGCTAACTGATGATCTGCTGTGGCAACGCTCGAATCACTCGTTGAAACAGAGAAGGATCGTCGAGCCCCTGAGAGGCCATCAGCGATCCCTGAATCAGGATAATGGCGTTTTCGCCTCGCTGCCGTGCGAGGGTTTCATCCATGCCCGATTCGACTAAGACAGTGGCGATCGCCCCAATCCATTTGTCTAACGCTGCTTTGATCTGAGGGTGAAACGCTTCTCGCCCGGTGCCGACCTGCAAAATAGCCAGCAAGCAAGGTTGGGTTCCTTCGCCATAAAGCTCATTGATGCGATCGCACATTGTCTGCAACCGCTCGAACTCACTGCCTTCACTGGCAAGGGGCTTGAGCACATTTTCTTCAACCCAGTCATCCGCATAATTCAACACCGATTTCACCATGGCATCTTTGCCGCCAGGGAAATGGTGATACAGGCTGGCTTTGCCTAGCCCGGTCGCCTCAGAGATTTTGGACAGGGTTGCACCGTCATAACCATATTGCCGAAACACCCCAAACAAACAGGGAATGAAAGCTTCCTTCGACATTTCAAACCTTTTTGAATGTGACTGTTGACATTATACCAAACGTTCGGTACAGTCTAAATATACCGAACGATCGGTACAAAGCAGCATTAAGCGTTCATTCCTTTGGAGGTTTCTATGCAGTTAACAAAACAAGCTCTCAGTCAACGCACCGATCACGTTTATGATGTCTTGGTGGTTGGGGGCGGTGCAGCCGGACTTTCGGCTGGCATTTATCTCCAGCGCTATCTTTTATCCACGCTGATGATTGATAAAGGCAAAGCCCGTTCGTTTTGGATGCAAGAGTTGCACAATTATCTCGGGTTGCCCTCCGATACGCCGGGTCGCGAGGTTCTGAAGCAAGGCAAAGATCACTACCTTTCACTCGATGGCGATTATCTCAATGCTTATGTGGAAGAGGTGATTGACGAAGGCGAAACCTTTGCGGTGCGGGTGCGCGTCGGTCGCCAAAACCCGACCTACGAAGTGTTTCGCAGTCGCTATCTGATTGCGGCTAGCGGCATTATCGATCACCTGCCGCAGCTCTCAAACATGAAAAATGTGTTTGACTATGCGGGCTACAACTTACATGTATGTCTGATCTGTGACGGCTACGAAATGCGCGATCAGCGGGCGGGGGTTTTTGGCAGCAATGAATCGAGCCTAGAAGTGGCGTTTTCGTTGGGCTGGTTTACCCCGTATATCACTGTATTCACCAACGGCGCGTTTGAAGTCGGCCCAGAGTTGCGCGATCGCCTGACTCAAAAGGGCTACACCTTAAATGAGCAGCCGATTCATCAGTTCCTTGGCGAAAACCATCAGATGTCTGGGGTAGAGTTGGCAGACGGTTCTGTCGTGGAACTGGATGCCGGACTGATCTCAATGGGGTCGAAATATCATGCCGACTATCTCAATGGCATTGACCTCGACTACCAAGGCGGCAACGTGGTGACCGACACGATGAATCGCACGTCTCACCCTCGAATTTTTGCCGTGGGTGATCTGAAAGTGGGTATGAATCAAGTCATCGTTGCGGCTTCAGATGGGGCGTTGGCCGCCACCCAAATTTGGCGTGATATTCGCCGCAGTGAAGGGACTCGACGGGTTCCTATGGTCAGCAATGCTGCGTAATAACAGTGCT
>JBARXP010000182.1:0-16807 GCA_049647405.1 Elainellaceae cyanobacterium
GGGCAAGCTGCGCTGACACTGATGTTCTGCCTTCACGATTGACAGAACTCGTCACAACAATGACTTTCATTCGCTTATCTGAGCTGACAAATTTGAGATTAGCCTGAAGCATTTGATAAGCATCAGCCACAACCGGATAGAACTCAGCAAAAGACTGCGTTAAGGGAGTGGCAATATCTGTGCCTTCAGGAGCTTGATGAGAAGATGCGAGTCGATATTTAGGGATGAGTCCGAGTAAAGAATATCCCAATAGACTTTGTGACTCTTTAATTGTTTTTAGAGAACGGTCGAATAAATCGAGCAAAAAGGCAATGGCAACGCCTAACATCAAGCCTCCAATGCCGCCCAAAACGATATAGATTTTACTGCTGCCACTGCTAGGAAACAACGGCACACCTGCTTGATCTAGAATGCGTGCGTTACCTACAGTCTGATTTTCGGCAAGTTGAACTTCTTGTTGACGTAACAGTAAAGCTTCATAGTTGACTTGGGCTGCATTGAGCCGATTTTCCAGTTGGCGCTGAATTTTTTCTAATTGTGGAAACGCTCTACTCCAGCTAAGGTATTCATTCCGGGTTTTAAGGAGAGAGTCAACTCGACTAGCAAGACTCAGACGATTGACCTCAGCTTCGACTAATTCTTGAGTCAAGAACTCTTGCACATCCCCCATTTGTAATTGACCGGGAGCAATGTCTACGCCGTTTCCTACAACTTGGGCCACTCGCTCTTGCAACAAACCTTCAGCTTCAGCCTCTTGAAGCTGGAGATTTTCGATGATCGGGTGTTCCGTGGTATACCGCGCACCTTGTCGAGTTAGCTCAGCCTGAATTGTTTGCAGACTTGTTAACGCTTGTTGCACTCCTGGCGATTGACTGAGAGCACTGATATTAATAGCTTGCTCGCTAGTCATATTAAGCTGTTGCGCCAACTCAATAGAGCGCGTGCTGACATCTGCTAATTCAGCATTAGCTGCTACAACGAGCTGATCCATTTCTGCTACAGCATCGACGACGACTGCAGCTTCATTTTGCAACTCGACAATACCGTTTTGATCCTTAAACTGACGTAATGCTTCTGCCGCTTGATTGACGGTTGCCTCGGCAGAAGGAAGCTCTTGCTCAATGAATTCACGGGCTGCGGCTGCATCAGCCCGATTAGAGCGAATATCGTCTTCAATGTAGAGTCGCATTAGCTCATTAACGAGAGCAGCGGCTTGCTGAGGATCTTCAGAGTCGTAGGATACGGTTAGTATGTCGGTGCCATCTACTGCTGTCAGGTCAAGATCTCCAGCAATGTCACCCGGTAACATGGGTTCTCCATCTTCGTTTTGCAAATTGAGATTGGCGATCGCCTGCTGTATGATCCCATCAGACTTTATGATTTCGGCCTGAGTATCTAAGGGACTATTCTCAAAGCTGAGCGACTGTAATTGCCCTAAGTTTTCACCTACGCCAGTCAGAGTAGAAGTGGCACTGCGCTGAAATAGAAGCTTTCCAGTCGCTTCATAGACAGAAGGGCGAGTCGTTGAGTAAAAGCCTGCTAAGATAACGCATCCAGAAAAGACAAACAGGGCTGGCAACCAACGACGGCGTAGCAACAGCCAGTAATTCTGGAAGTCAATTTCTTCAACAGCATAATATTGTTTATCTTCCATAGAACCTAAATGTCGGAGCGCAATAAGAGAAGGGATATAAGACTGTACAGTTGACACTATGCAGATTGATCAGTGCGCAATTTTGAAAGTTAGTTGTATTAACCCGTTGCTTTGAGTAACATAATTTGCTCCTGTTGCCTGATATTTGGATAAACCTTGTTAGTAGCTTTCATGAAGTTGTCCTGGTATTTCCTGAAAGACAACATGTTCCACAAAAGCTTTCTTAATTCTTTAAATTCACTCTCATCGTATGAGCAATGGTAAGCATTAGTAAAAGAAATACTCAATTATGATGTGGCGTTACAAAAATACCAAATAGTATTGGGAAAATCGCGCAGTTTAGAAGCCCCTGTCCTACCATTCTGTGCAATGCCCACTATGGTTGAAGACTCTGATGCCAATTCCAAGCGTGGGAAATAATATCTGTCAAATCAGAATATTGAGGATTCCATCCTAGAATTGAGCGAGCTCTCTCTCCGCTACCGACTAAACTGGGAGGGTCGCCCGGACGGCGATCGCATTCAACAACCTTAATCTCTCGTCCTGTCACCTTACGAGCCGTTGCGATAACTTCCTTAACAGAAAACCCATTGCCATTGCCAAGGTTAAAAACCTGACTTTCACCTTTCTTAAGAAGATAATCAATGCCTAAAACATGGGCATCTGCCAAATCAGATGCATGAATATAATCTCGTATACATGTTTGATCAGGAGTAGGATAATCAGTTCCAAAGATTGAAATTGAATCCCTTTGTCCCAACGCTGTTTGTAAGACAAGAGGAATCAGATGAGTTTCGGGCGTATGATTTTCACCTATCTTGCCCTCCGGATCAGCTCCAGCAGCATTGAAATATCGGAAGCAAACAGACTTCAACCCATAGGCCGGATCAAAGTCTGACAAGATACGCTCCACCATCAGTTTTGTCGCACCGTAAGGATTGATAGGGTTCTGCGGCTGCTCTTCTGTAATGGGTACAGATTCTGGCACGCCATATGTGGCACAAGTAGAAGAAAACACAAAGTTTTTAATTGAAGCTGCTACCATTGCTTCCAGGAGTGTCAGGGTTCCTGTGACGTTGTTGCGGTAATATTTGGCCGGATTTTGAACAGATTCACCTACGTACGCATACGCTGCAAAGTGCATGACTGCACTAAAAGAGTAGCGCGAGAATAAATCATCTAGCATGTTACGGTCATTCGTGTCTCCCACAACCAAAGGTACATCTAGTACCTCCTTTACGATATCAGCATGACCATACACTAAGTTATCAAGCACAATCACGTTATAGCCTGAGCGCTTAAGAGCCTGAACAGCATGAGCTCCTATATAGCCCGCTCCACCCGTGACTAGAATGGTGTGCTGATTTTCCGTCATAGTCAGTACCTCAGAAACTTCAAAAAACTACGCAAGTAAAATACGGCACCATGATGGTTCTGCTTTCCGAGTGAAGATGAAAAGTTAACTCACTACGCAGAAAAGTAAGCTCATTATTCCCGCTCCGTATTTTATTGTTGCAAGTCCCCCTAATTTTCTGAGTTTGTCAAGACTCAAATTAAATCTAACTGAAACGCCGATTCTTTGTGGTTGCCTAGTGTTACTGATGCAAATTCTTTGTAAAGCTACATAACACAGCCCCTTGAGGATAAGATCATGGCCGATCAGCTAAGCAATTGTCTCGGCACTCAAGCTCTCAACCCGACACAAAAGCTGCTGATGTCACATATGAACCGTTTTGTAGGGAATCAATTCACCGCCCTAGTCTTCCAGTCAAGGCAATACATCCCCATAACGAGTAAACCCTTACTGAGGCTATCTTTAAAAGCTACGGCAATATGAAGGTGAGGCCGCTCCTATCTCATCAACCGCTGAATTGATTTGGCTCAAGACAGTCTTCGACGGGCCACCACCGCGTAAAACGGATCGCCTCCCGGCACTCCCATCATCTGTAAAATAGCAGGGACATTCGATGGACGGGCGATCGCCACGGGCTCTTCAAATTCCGGTACAGACCGAAAATATCCCTTGACTAGCTCGACTCGATTGGCCTCAGAGCCATCGCGCCATGCCTGAATTGCTTTTTGGTAAAACATGCGATTTGAAAAGCTGGCGATCGCTACCCCACCGGGCTTGAGGACGCGGCACAGTTCAGCAAATATCGTTTCGGGATACTGTAGATACTGGACTGACACCGCATTTAGCACGGCATCAAAAGACGCGTCTTCTAAAGGAAGTTTGGGATTGTCGTTGAGGTTTTGGACGAAATAATGATCAAGCTGCGGATTTTTCGCCAGTTCTTCAGCGTTCATGCCGTGCCCTTCTACATGGGCAAATTTCATGTCGTCTGGCAGGTGCGAAACCCAACTGCTCATCATGTCAAAGACGCGGCTTTGAGAGTCGAGGGTTTCTCGATACAGATCCGTGAGCTGCTGAATGAATGACTCATCGACATGGGTGACAAAGCGAGGAATTCCGTAGAAGAAGGTGTCGCTGCTGCCATCTAGTTTGGCGCGTTGTTCGGTTGTCAGCATGGCGCGTAGGAATAAAAATCCGGATGGGGTTGACTCTCTTCTCTCATTCTAAAGAAAAATTACGAAACGTTAAGTTGCTGAATGCCTATGCAATCTGATGCAGTTTTCTCGCCTTGCCAGCTCTACCGCTATGCCCTGTGGCGCATCTGGGATGAGGCTCTGCCTGCGGTGCTGTTTATTGGGCTCAATCCTTCGACGGCAGATGCTGAGCGCAATGATCCCACCATTCGGCGCTGCATTGGGTTTGCCCAGGGCTGGGGCTTTGGTGGGGTGTATGTCGCGAATCTCTTTGCCTATCGGGCGACTCAGCCTAAACGACTCAAAGCTGCGGCTGAACCGATCGGTTCTGAAACCGACGAATGGCTGGTTAAGCTCTATGGAAAGGCGGATCTGGCGATCGCCGCTTGGGGCAATCATGGAACGTTTTGTGGGCGCGATCGCACGGTGCGTCAGTTGCTTCCCTCTCTCCATTGCCTGAAGCTGACCCAACAAAATCAGCCAGCACATCCTCTTTATCTCAAGTCAGACCTGCGCCCGATATTGCTGAACTCATTGCCTCTAGACTCATCGCCTATTGATGGTGCGACTCTCAATGGGTAATTTTCTCACGACGTCATTCTCAGAATGTCAGTCCTAGAGAAGATGAGAAGATAACCGATGACGTCTTCTAAAATCTGGGTGTTTGGAGAAGAGGACAGAGAACCGCATGGACTTACAGTTGACCGGACGGGTAGCCCTTGTGATGGCGGCCAGTAAAGGGTTGGGCGCAGCAACGGCTCGCCAGTTTGCGCGAGAGGGAGCCAGGGTGGTAATTTGCGCTCGTGGCGAGGAGGTTCACCAAACGGCTGCCGACATTCGAGCCGAAACCGGAGCGGAGGTGCTGGCAGTTCAGGGCGATGTGACCCAATCCGCCGATATGGAGCAACTGATCGAGCGCGTTGTTGAGCAATTTGGCGGCATCGATATTCTCATCACAAATTCTGGAGGCCCGCCTCCAGGTCTCTTTGAGCATACGACTCTAGACCAGTGGGAATCGGCCTCAAACTTGCTGCTGTTGAGTACCGTTCGCCTGATTCAGCTTGCCCTGCCGCACCTGCGCCAGTCTGAAGCTGCGGCCATTCTCACAATCACCTCTGCCTCTACCAAGCAGCCGATTCAAAACCTGGTGTTGTCAAACTCCGTGCGGCTGGCGGTGGTGGGTCTGACGAAAACCCTCAGCCAAGAGCTGGCGGGCGATCGCATTCGCGTCAACAGCATTTTGCCGGGGTGGACGTATACCGGACGGGTCGATCAGTTAGTGAATAATCGTGCCCAGCAAAATGGCACAACCCCAGAAACTGAGATAGCGGCGATCGCCAGCAATATTCCGATGCAGCGCATGGGCACGCCTGAGGAATTTGCCAACGCCGCCGTTTTTCTTTGCTCTCCTGCTGCGGGGTATATCAACGGGGTCATGTTGCCTGTGGATGGTGGCCTTTGCCAGGGTTCACTTTGATCAGTTCGCTTTAATAAGAGGAATCACTTAACCCAAATTGCCTAGACGCATATCTTGCCAAAGCTTTTGGTATTGGGCGATCGCCGTTTCCGAAAGCGGGGTGAGAAATTCGCTCTTTTCAAGGACTTCTTGATCAGGCAGCAGCACAGGGTCAAGACGCAGAGAGTCTGGGAGGTTGGCGCGATCGCTCTCCACCAGCATCGGCGACGCGCCATAGCTCTGAATCGTCAGACGTTTCGCCGTCTCCGGTTGCCAGCAAAACTCAATCCACTGAGACACCAGTGCAGCAGCGTCATAGGCAGGTTGATCTGAGGGTTCTGAACCACTGCCAGATTCAGACCCTTTGGGCATCGCAGGACGCACCCACACATCAGCAAACAGCGCTGTGCCCGATGCCGGAATCACGGCACCATAGCGAGGATCGCGGCGCAGCAGTGCCAAAATGTCGCTTGACCAGCCCACCGCTACCCAGGTGTCTTCCAGCAGCAACGGCTGCAAATAGGCATCAGAACTGTAGGTTTTGACTTGAGCTTGGAGAGCGCCCAGCGCCTGAGACAGGTCGGCCACTGCATCAGGGTTCTCTTCGTTGAAGGTCTGTCCCAACCGCTTGAGGGTGAGGCCAATCACCGCACGCGGACTGTCGAGAAGAGAGATTTGCCGAGTCAGATCCTCTCGCCACAGGTCATCCCAGTCGGTCGGAACCCAGCCTAGCGCTTCAAACGCCTCAATCTGGTAGGCGATCGCCAAACTGCCCCAGCGATAAGGCGCGGCCCAGATTTTTCCTTGGTCACTCAACTCCCCTTGGGCATTGCGGCGCACGAGAGACTGCCATTTTTCCGGCAACTTGTCCCATCCCGGTAGCGATTTTTCATCTAGTGGCTCAATCAGCTTGTTTTGAATGGATGCCGCTAGCCAATAGTCACCCAGCGTCAACCAGTCCGCTAGGCGAGGTGAAGGAGCATCATCCGGTCCATTAAGCCCTAACCCTTTCCAGAGCGGTGACAACCAAGACTCATTTGGCCTTCCTTCCTGGTTGCTAACGAGGTGCTCATACAGGGCGGCGAGTGTTTCGACGGGGGCAAAGTCAATTTTTTGTCCCGAGATGCTGCGCTGAAACTCTTTCAGCAGCGAAGTGGGTAAGGAACTGTCGAGAAACTCAATATCAAGCACAGCAGGGCCACGGGGGCCACAGCCTGATACGCCTTGGGCGATCGCCCAACTGCCGAGAGCAATCAGGAGCGATCGCCGATTCATCGACAAAGCAGGTCGCTCAGAAGATTTCGAGGGCATCTCAGCCGATTTCGATAAGTGAGGCACAGGGTTCCTAAACGGGAAAATAACGGGAAAAGAGTTGAATCCGCAGAGTCTACGATTCTGCCGAGTGGCTTGAATCAGCTCTTAACGTAGCATTACGGGGGGCAAAGCGGAATTGGCAGCAGAAGGATCTGCAATACTCGCAACCGTCGATGGCTGAATCGGAGAATAGAGCGTATCTCGCTGCTGGGGCGATCGCCCAATGGACTCAATGGCAGACCTTAGCTGCTTCACCGTCATGCAGGTGCCGCCCTGGGCTCCGGCCATAGACGTAATGTGTTCTTCCATCAGGGTGCCGCCGATGTCGTTGCAGCCCCAGCTTAAGGCTTCTGTCGCGCCGTCTAACCCCAGCTTCACCCAACTGGGCTGATGATTGACAATCCATTTGCCCAGAAACAAACGCGCCACTGCCGTCAGCAACAGAGCATCTTGGAGCACGGGCTGGTCGCGCCCGACCCGACGCCGCAGGGGTTTTGGAGCATCTTGGCCAACAAAGGGCAGCGCGATAAACTCTGTGATGCCGCGATCGCCTCGCTGCACGGCTCGCTGCTGGAGCGATCGCAACAGACCCAGGTGACGCATCTGCTGCACAGGCGTTTCAATATGGCCTGAGAGAATGGTGCTGGTGGTCGGCAAGCCTAATCGGTGAGCTGTTTCGACGATTTCTAGCCAAGTCGCCGTATTAATTTTTTCTGGACACAGCACCTGCCGCACAGAGTCATCTAAAACCTCGGCTGCGGTACCCGGCAGGGAATCGACCCCCGCATCCTGGAGCGCCACAATCACCTCTGCGTAGCTGAGGCCATCTTCCCGTGCAATAAATTGCACCTCTTGGGGAGAAAAGGCGTGCAGGTGCAAGTCAGGAAACTCTGACTTGATGGTTTGAATCAGACGCTGATAAAAGTCGAGCGATCGCCCATTGACTTTGGCCTCTAGGTTCAGCCCTCCCTGCATACAGATTTCCGTTGCGCCCTGCTGCTGCACGGCCTCGGTCGCTTTTTCCAGAATGGTCGCCTCGGTGAGCCAATAGGCTCCGTCTTGGCCTTCGTCTCGGCGGAAGGCGCAAAAGCTACAGTGCTGCTCGCAGATGTTGGTGTAGTTGATGTTGCGATTGACCACGTAGGTGACGGTGTCGCCCACGAGCTGCCGTCGCAGCTCATCAGCCGCTTGCTGAATGGTGGCGATCGCCCCCTCGTCTGTCTGGGTCAGCAGCACAACAGCGTCGGCCTCAGACAGGTCGTTTTGGTCAAGAGCTAAGTTGAGAATGGTGTCAAGAGTCATTGCGCCTCGTATACCTGAGTGCTGCACAAGCTGTTGTATGCTTACGCCGGAACTAATTCAGGATGCAGCGTCAAGATTTCGACACCCTCTTTTGTGACAGCAATCGTGTGCTCAAACTGAGCAGAGAGCTTCCGATCTTCGGTCACAGCCGTCCAGCCATCATCTAGCACTTCAACGTCATACCCCCCTTCATTAATCATGGGTTCGATGGTGAAGACCATGCCGGGGCGCAGCTTTTTGCCCTTGCCCGCCGTCCCATAATGAGGAATTTGGGGAGCGGTGTGAAAAATGCGGCTGACCCCGTGGCCGACAAAATCTCGGACAACGGAAAACCCGCTAGACTCGGCGTAGCTCTGAATGGCAGCACCAATATCACCTACACGTGATCCGGGCTTAACCGTCGCAATGCCTCGCATCATGCACTCTTCAGTGACTTCAACGAGTTTGCGAGCCAGTGGAGACGGCTCGCCCACAAAAAAAGTACGGGACGTATCGCCATGATAGCCATCCAAGATAGGCGTCACGTCAATATTGATGATGTCGCCCTCTCGCAAGATTTGCTTCGCGTTGGGAATGCCGTGACAAACCACTTCGTTGACGCTCGTGCAAATCGATCGAGGAAACCCGTGATACCCCAGAGGGGCACTGGTTGCACCTCGCTCTTGAGTCCATTTCTCAGCCTCGGTGTCGAGGTCGAGCGTGCTGATTCCGGGCTGAACCATAGGTTCTAAATGCTTTAGCAGTTGAGCTGCAAGTTGCCCTGCCTGCCGCATTTTGTCGATCTCCCGTGCTGAGAGTAAAATAATGCGTTCGTTATCCATGAATCTTGAACGGTAGTCCGTGTTCTTTTACTTTAAAGGTCTTCATGCGTCTGTAAACACTTCCTTTCGACAAATGCTCACAAGTCTCTATATTTAGCAGAGCGTTTTCGGTTGAACAGGGGATAAACTTAAAGCATTAGTCTTGATTTATCTGCATGGCGATCGCCTGTCGCCGCCCCTTTTGTGAACCGTCTCCAGTCAACCATTTCGAATGGGCTTTGATTCTAACTTAAGATTAGCTAGGTTCACCCCTGACATTCGCACGACAGGCATAGTCGTTGAGGCAGCACGGAGGGTTTTGATGAGTAAGAATTTCGTATCTGAAGTGAGACGCTTAAAGAATGGTTCGCTTCACACAGGAACATTGAAATCGATCACCGTTGATATCGAAAGCTCATCAACGCCCGATACGTCTGCTTCTGAGATTGTAACAGCAGAAAACGACAACGAGGATGTGGAAGAGTTAGCCCCAGAGTCTCTTATTAACTCAGACCATAATCTAGAAGCCACTGAGTCTGAGCATCTTACTCAATCTACTCCTGCGGATGCACAGCCCCAAGTAGATGTCGCAGCCATGAGTAACGCCCAGATAAGTAACGCCCAGATAGATATCGCTCAGACAGATGTCGCTCAGACAGATGGCGAACATCTGGTGTCTGAGGCTAAGTCATCAAATGCTGAGTCATCGCATACTGCACATACTGAATCGTCGAATCACGAACCTGAAGAGGTTCAGACAACCGTCTCTTTTGATTCTGATGATATTTCTGAAAATTCTGGCTCTCAATTTGATACCGAAGATACTTCTGAAAATATCGAAGATATTAACGCTGGAGAAAGCTCACAGCCCGAGTCTTTGCCCATCGAGTCTCTGATTGAGCCTCCCCAGCCTGAATCTTTGCAAGCATCAAGCCTAGATTCTACGGCTGACGTAGGTTCTCTTGGGTCTGCTGATCAATCTGCTAGCCAATACCAGCAAGCGACTGAAGCTGAAGCTTTCTGCGTCGAAGCTTATGTAGTTGAAGATGAAGATGCAGTTTCTGACCTGTCCTCTTCTGCTGATACGTTACCTGTAGAAGTCACATCTGTTGAACCCACTAAATCTGAACCCACTAAATCTTCTAAATCTTCTTCTGAATATGCAGGGTCAGACAAAGCAGACGCCTTAAGAAACATCAAAGCAGTCGAGAAATCTGAGTCTGTTTTAGAAATAGCGGCATTGAAAACAGAGCTACAGGAAGCGCTTCACCATGAAGAACGGCTAGAAAATCAGGTTGCTGAGCTAAACGAACGACTCAAGCAACATGAAAAAGACCTCTCTCATCTGAAGCTAGAACTAGGTCATGCTCAATGCTCGAACACGATATTGTCTGACGAGCTAGCTGAGGCAAAGCAATATATTTTGAAGCTGACAGAAGCAGCTCCGGCTCCGGCTACGCCAGCCTCCCCCCCTCAACCCTCTGTTCAACCCTCATCACTACAGGAGCATCCCTCCCAGAACAAGCCAGCCCAAAAGCCAGCATTACCCCAGACTTCAGCGTCTCCTTACTCCTCTGGGAATTCTCTGGCGGGAGGGCGATCGCCCCGGCCTGCCGTTATTTCACCCAGGCGGATGCCCAGTCGCCCCATCGGGAATATTGCGGGACTGCCTCCCATGTCTACTGAGAGCTTATCTAGCCCAGGCGGATCTAGCCCAGGCACATACCCAGGTGCATCTCACTCATCACAGCGATCGCCCCAACCGTCCCCACCTCGATCTCAGGCTTCTCAGACACAAGTGACGCGCCAGCCACTCAACCTACCCGAACGTCAGGCTTCTCCATCGGAGCCAACTGCACCCGCGACTCAATCGGAAACTACATCGACTCAAATTCAGCTCTCAACCCACAAACCCGCAGCCATGCGACGCTTTTCTCGCCCAGGGCTGTCTCGTTTAGAGGAAGACATTCCGGTGGCGGCTCGTGACACCGAGACCAAAGATGTGAAGCCAAAGCTCTCTGACGACGAGATTAGCTGGTTTGATTAAACCCAAGAGTTAGAGTCAGTTCAATGTCTGAATCAATCAGGACTTACTCACAACTCGCCTAAGCTTGAATAAACTCGTTGAAAGGGTGGGCGCGACGCGCCCACCCTTTCAACAAACTGCGTAAGTCCTGTCAATGTCTCACCTTTAGGTCGTTCGGAAGTCGCTGAAGTCTTTAATGTGCTGGCTTCCGGGGCTGCGCGCATGGCGATAAGTAAATTCGCCCACAGACGGATTTCCACTGGCTTGAACCACGCCATTGACCTGCTGCCATAAATCTTGGGGAGCGGGCTTGAGGCTGTAAGTGCGATCGCCCGTCTTGCAAACGTGATACCAAGTCTTGGTAGCGCACATGCCGCACCAAAAGGCTTCGAGCCATTCTCCATCGAGGGAGACTGTTGTGCGACTCGCCACCAGCAACAGCGATCGCTTACGACTAATGCCTCGCTGCTGCAAATGTTCGGCGCAATCAGCATAGAGTCGGTGCTTTTGACTCACGCTATCGAGATAGCAGCCATGGGTCGGGCAAAAAATTGAGCGCCGCTGTGAGCGTTTGCGGTTGCGATGATTTCGATTTGGCATGTCAGTCTCCAGTTCCGCTGGGTTGCTTGAGCCATGGCCTGTCTTGAGCATCTGCCACGTCTCTACCGTGAGATAGAGGTGGCTGGAATTCGGCGGGATGAAGCTTCTCATCTCACCGTTTTGTTGACGCCGTTTTACCTTGCTCTAACTGAAAAATACGTGGCTGCACGCAACTGTCAGGAAATCTAAGATATTTTGATGGTTCTCAACTGCAATTGAGAGTTCGATCAGGCCCAAGGTAGAGAATCTGTCCAAGGCATTTTTCGGGCTACCATTTCGCAGGGCAAGATGTAAAGGCGATCGCCCCGGCTAGCATAGCCCGGTTCACTTATCTGAATCACTAACCAAAGAGCATAACTGGGCGTCTTTGCCCCTGACATAAAACCTCCATCACCTTGCAGACCCGAGAGATCCAGCAATGATTTTGATGGCTCCAGCGCTCCTCCGTTGTCAGGATTGGGTTGCAGCACGTCTTCAGCCGTGACATTTTCAGACAGACTCTGCCCCGGCTGCACTACGCTATAAACTTGGGCATGAGACAAATCAGGAGTTTTGTAAGGGGTGAGGCGAATCACCCGCCGCGATGGCCCGCCCATCACAGTAATCGAGCTGCGATCCCAATCGACGTAGACGGTGCCTTCAGATTTGTTGGCAATGTTGACCGACAGCTGTTTAGGATGATCATCAAGTCCGTAGCGGCCAGCGAGTGGAATACTAATCTCTATCTTGCCTGCCAAGCCGTACTTTTCAAGCTCAGCATTGAGACGATCTGCATTGAAATCGACCTTGACCTTTGCCTCTAGCGACTCTACGACTCTGGAAACCACAAAAAAGATTGTGATTGAATAGACGATGAGAATCACCAGGTCGAGTTGACTCATAGTGTAAAAATTAGCGGCGGCAAGTCTTCACTGAATTGTATGCCCATATTTCGCAATGACGACACGGCCAAGAGTCAAGTCAGCAAGGCGCAGCAATTCGAGGAACATCGACATGGCACGGTCTGTTTTTTCTGATCCAACACACCAGTGGGCTGTCTGGGTTGAGTCTCGCTCAGACCGACTGATTGTTTTGCTGTTGCTGGCAGCGGCTCTGCTGGCCTATCTTCTCAATTTGGGGCATCTCCCCCTGCGCGATTGGGATGAGGGGTTAGTGGCTCAGGTGGCGAGAGAAATTGCTGAAGCCCCTCCAGGATCGCACACCTGGCTTTTTCCGACCCTTTGGGATAGTCCCTACTACAATAAGCCGCCGCTGGTTCACAATCTGGTGGCACTCGCTTACCAAGTCGGTGGCGTCAATGAATGGACAGCGCGACTGCCCGGAGCAGTGTTATCTGCGGCCTCAGTCCCCCTTTTGTACGGCATTGGGCGCGATATCTTTGTGCGACGACTGACGGCATTGGCAGGTGCCGCAGTCTACTTGGCCATGCTGCCTGTGCTGCGGCACGGGCGGCTGGCAATGTTGGATGGAGCGGTGCTCTGTTTTTTCTTGCTGCTGCTGCTGTGCCTGCTGCGATCGCGCCGCAATCCTAACTGGGCATTGGGGGTAGGAGTTGGATTTGGGCTGCTGTGTCTCAGCAAGGGGCTGATTGCGCTGCTGTTGGGGGCGATCGCCCTAGCTTTTGTGGCTGCCGATGCGCCGCGACTGCTGACCTCATTTCGCCATTGGCTGGGTTTGTTGATTGGCTCACTGCCTGCGATCGCCTGGTATGCGGCTCAGGGCATCCACTACGGGCAAGACTTTTGGATGGTGCATCTCTTTGACCAGGCACTCGACCGCATCAACGAGTCTGTCGAAAACAACAGCGGCCCGCCCTGGTTCTACCTACTAGAGCTGCTGAAATATGGGTTTCCCTGGCTGATCTTCTTACCGATTGCTGTTCGAGAACTGTGGGGCGATCGCAACCGCAGTTGGGCCAAGCTTGTCGTGATCTGGGGCATCGGCTATCTGGGCGTCATTTCTATCATGGATACGAAGCTGCCCTGGTATGTGATCCCCATCTATCCAGCACTGGCGCTGGCGATCGCTCCAGAGCTGACGCGACTGTGGGATGAGCTGCCGGGGCGATCGCCAAAGCGTGCTCCGTCGCTGAGGTATCGTCGAGTCCTCGGAGGATTTTTTGCCCTGCTGGCGATCGGCGGCTGGGCTGGCTGCACCTACTTCGGCGGCTTTGAAGGGAAACCTGTTCTGGCGATAAGTCTGGGAGCATTGGGATTAACGATGTCGGCGGTGACCGTATTGTGGGTACGGCGCGATCGCCAGTGTATTTCAGTTCTCATCTGGGGCTTTTACGTCTCGATGCTGCTGTTTGTTTCTTCAGACCATTGGGTGTGGGAACTGGGCGAAGATTATCCGGTCAAGCCTGTTGCAGAGGTAATCCGCTCCGCCGCCCCTCCAGAAGAATCCATCCTTACGTCTCACGGGCTCAACCGTCCTTCTCTCAACTTCTACAGCCAGCATCAAGTCATCCCTGCCAATCGTCGTCAGCTCGTCCAGCGCTGGCGCAACGATGAAACGCCCTACTTGCTGCTCGATGAAAATTCCTTAACGCAAAAAGCGTTTGAATCTGCCAAACAACTCGGCTCCGCAGAAGGGTGGACGCTGATTACGCGCGATCGCCAGTAACTTGTTTGGACATTAATTTTGGGGCTTCAACCTGCGCCACTAATCAGCTTGAAGTTTAGCCCCAGCACCTTATCGATCGCATCTGGGATGTTGAGTCCCGTGTGGTGCAGTTCTTGGAGACATTGGACCAGAGTATCAACGGGAATCTTCGCAACATAATCGGCTAAGGCTCTGGAGATGACCGAGCCGCCGCCCAGATACCCGATCATCATGTGATCAAGTCCGGCATCATCGGGCAAAGCCCCATGAGCCTCCATGATTTTCTGCTCAATCAGTCGCAGGTTGGGAATATTTTTCACCGAAATGAGAAACAGCTCATCTTCTGACAGCTTCAAGATTTGTTGTCCTATCTTGACCTGACAGATACCGTCCGCTGATCCCACAACCTGACCACAGGGGCCAAAACCCTGTCGCTGCACGACTAAATCGCCATGAGAATACCGGGTCAATGCCATGGTGTTCATTCCTACAGGTGAGTTTCTACAATATGAGTCATGGAAAAATGAGTCACGGAAAAATGAGTCACGAAGCACGTGTCCCGAAATACGTGTCATGGTCATCAAATTTCGCTTTCTCTTTGGAGGTCGATTAGGCAAGGCGCGATCGCTTCAAGAAAGGAACCTCTATGACTTCGCCATTGGCCTCTCCAACCGTAACGGCTAGACCTGCCCCGCCTGCCTTGGTGCGAATGTAGGCCAGCCCAATGATGCCGTCTGGGCTGGTGTAAGCGCTAGTGAGGCGTCCTACCTTTGCATCTCCAGCCATCACCACGGTTCCGGGCTCAGCGAAGGTGCTTAGCCGAATCCCCCACAGGTTCTGCTTGACGCCGTTGTAGGCATCGAGACGAGCAATGGTTTCTTGGCCGATGTAGCAGCCCTTGCTAAAAGACACCGCACCCCAAAGCCCCGCCTCTAGAGGATTGTAGTCATCGGTTAGCTCTTGACCGGGCAGGGGTCGCCCTTGCTCGATACGCAACTGCTCCCAGGCGGTTTCGCCTAGGGGCACGGCTTCCGTTGCAGCCAATAGAGTCCATAATTCTGCACCTCGATCGGCAGCGGTGATGAGCGTGTAACCGGGCGATGCCAAGCCGCTAGCAACGGCCACCCGCACCGCAATGCCCTGTATCTCGATAGATTGATGGCTTCCAGGAGACTGTTCAGCCCAATCTCCGGCTCCGATTTTGCTCAGAAGAGCGGCGCTGTTTGGCCCAATCAACGTAAAAGCCGCCGTGGAGTCGGTGAGGTCGGTGAGTTTCACCTTGTCAGCAAAGAAGATAAACCGATCCATCCACTTGATCAGGCGATCGTTGCTGCCGGGGGAGGAGAGCAACAGCACCGATTCTTCAGTCGCAAAGGCAGTGGCCAAATCAATCGTTCTTGCAGTCGAGGTGACAAACACGGTGTCGCAGCCCTGCCCTGGCTGCAGCGTCATGAAATCGTTGGTGGACTGGTTGTGCAGAAATCGAAGGCGATCGCCATCCGATACCTCAATCCGCCCCCAGTGAGAACAGTCATATAGCGCAACACCGTTCTGTGCAGCGGCGATCGCCTCGCTATCGTTGCCAAAGCTCGTAGGCAGGCTCTTTGGGGCTGAACGATCGGCTGATTCACCATAGACGACTTCAGAAAGAGTTGCGCCCAAGGCTGATTGAGCCTCTCGCAGAGCGTTTCGAGATGTTGTGGAAGGGGTAGAAGGCGTGTTCATGAAAGCTGTAGTGAAAAAGTCTAGTCCAACTTCTACTCTACAGGTTCAGCTCCTGCTGGGAGCTTTGCAAAAATAGCGCTGACCCTCTCTTTTGTTTTAGCGTCGAGCTGATGCCAATCGACCTCGCCTTGATCGTCGATGAGAGAATGATCAACTACTACTGGAGATTGAGATTGCCCCCCATCGGCCTGACTCTCATCGGGCTGATAATTTTGAAAGCAAATGCAGTAGCACAATTCCCACAGGTCAACGGCAATGTGGCGATCGCCCTTCTCTAAGCACAGCTCATATCCTGGAAAAGGTTGGGGCAGCTGCTCCAACTTCTGTTGAATAGCTTCAGCGTGCTCAGGAGTTGCCTCCGTCAATTCTTTCTGGAGCTGAGTCACCTGCATCTGAGTTTCAGCAGAAACACTCTCAGCCCAAACCTCCGTATTGCGATAGCTGCCCTTCCAGGTTGACTGCTCAAGCTGCTTGCGAATATTGTCAATGACGCGAATGAAGACGGGCTGCATCAGCAGTTCAGCCTGTTGCCAAGCGGCTTGATTGAGAAACTTCGGAATCATGGAGCTGAGGGACTTTTACTTATATTTAGCAGAACTTGGTCATAGTAGCTTATCCTCTACCCTCTCTATCGCCCTCAACACCTCATCTTCCACGATTTCACCCAAGAGAATTTTGAGTCAGGGCTTTTTCGATTCTGGAAGCCCCCTATAATAATGAAGAACAAAAATTTTAGCGCTTACGCACCAGAGTAATCAGAACGACTCGTGACTCAGACA
>JBARXP010000183.1:0-9479 GCA_049647405.1 Elainellaceae cyanobacterium
ATATGTATCGGCTCGTGGTTCATCCTGACTACAGACGCTGGGGAATTGCAACGGCTCTCGTCACCGAGGCCGAAGCTCGATTTCGGCAACAGGGGGTGAAACGCATCACCATTTTGGTAGAAAAAGATCATGTCGATGCGATGTCTTTCTGGCAGAGCGTCAGCTATATCGGCGATGAACGCATCCGCCGATTTTTTCACAATTTTTAAGTAGGGAGGATCGGTTACTGAGGCGATTTTGAGAAAGGTTTTACCCAGCGCAGTGGGCGCGCAAATATACACGTATCTAGCATATTCTTGGCAAGACATCGCCTAAGCTTGCTGCCGTTGAATCAGTTGCGCAAACAATCCTGGCTGCTGAGACAATTCGTCAAACGACCCTGACTGTACGACCTGCCCTGCCTCCAACACATAGATGCGATCGGCTTTGCGAATGGTGCTGAGACGATGGGCCACGACAACGCGAGTCACATTCATCTGCTCTAGGCTGTGACTGACGATCGCCTGAGTGCGATTGTCGAGGGCACTGGTCGCTTCGTCTAGGAGAAGAATGCGGGGTTTGAGCGCCAGGGCGCGGGCAATGACAAGCCGCTGCCGCTGGCCTCCCGACAGATTGCCGCCGCCTTCACTGACGAGGGTGTGCAAGTTCATGGGCATGGCTCGCACGTCATCGGCAAAGCCGCTCATCTCGGCGGCTTCCCACGCCTCATCCATCGAAATCAAGGCTCCCCCGGAGATATTCTCAAAAATCGTTCCGGCATTGATGCGACCGTTTTGTAAGACAACGCCGAGCTGCCGCCGCACGGCAGAGACATCCAACCCTGCCAGATCTTGACCGTCGAAGTAAACTGTGCCCGACTGGGGCGTTTCGAACCCGAGCAGCAGTCTGAAAATCGTGGACTTACCCGATCCTGAGGGGCCAACCAGCGCGATAAATTCTCCAGGTTCTGCTTCGATGGTCACGTCATCCAAAATCAGTGGCCCGTCTTCCCGGTAGCGGAAAGTGGCGCGATCGACGAAGATTTTTCCCGTGAGGCGACCCGGATCGGCCTTGTCGGCACTAACTTCTGGCTCTGCGTCGAGAATGGGCTGCGATCGCTGCCATTGGGGCACCACTTCTAATACATCTAAGACACTATTACTGAGGCTAGCCGCTCCCCCAATAAAGGTGCCGTAAGCCACATTGAAAGCGAGGAAGGTTCCGGTGGTGAGTCCGGTATTGCCTGTCGGGCCCATCAGAGTGCTGGCGAGCCAAAACAAAGCGACGGACGACAGCACCGGGATAACCGTATTAAACACATCAATGGTGTCATCGATCCGCTGGGTGCTGAGCAGAAGCCGCAACTGGGTCACATATTTTTCGCCCCAGTAGGCAAAGGCACGCTCTTCGGCTCCTGCCATGCGCAACTTAGGCACCCCATTGACCAACTGCACCAGGAGACCATAAAGTTCACCATCGAGGGCGAGCAGCGGGCGATGGCGCTGAATCAAAATGATGCCTGTGATGACGGTGAACACCATCACCACCAGTGCTACAATCAGCCCCAAAAATGCCAGACTGGCGCTGTAGTAAAACAGAAGCCCCAGGTTGAGGAGGGCAAAAAAGCCTGCAAAGATCGACTGGAGGGCAGTGCCGCTGAGGGTGCGGCGAATTGCTGAAATGCCGGAGACGCGAGAATTGAGACTGCCCACAGAATATTGTCGGAAAAAAGACGTGCGCAGTTTCAGCAGCCGATCCCAGACGGCGGTCTGGAGGGTAGTGTCAGAGTGAGTTTCGAGGCGCATGGAGGCAATGCCCTGGGCAAACTGAAACGCTGCTCCACCAAAGGCCGCAGCCAATAGCCCAAACCCCATCTGGTAAATGAGGCTGCCATTGCCATAGGGAATCGCAGTATCGACGAGAATTGCCGTCGCCTGGGGTACGACCATGCCCATCAGAGTCGCCGCAACCCCAGTCAGCAGCAACATCCATAGATCGGGCCTGCGATTTTGGAGCGTGAATCTTAGCAAATCCCAAGCTTGGAGCTTGTGGTCAGGCAGAGGACGGTAGAAGACAAAAGCCACCGGGTCAAGGGCTTGGGCGATCGCCTCATCGACTCGCACCCGCGTGGTGGGCAACCCCCCATTAGATTGAGCATTGGCAACCGGGTCGAGCATCTCATAGCCATTGCCCTTAGTCGGCAACAGCGCCACAGGATGGTGATCAGCACGGGTGTAGGCCAAAATCGGCCCCCCATCTCGCTGCCACCAGCCGGGGCGCAGCAAAATTTGCCGCAGTCGCAGTCGAGACGCACGGGCGATCGCCTCAATCGGCTCTTTGACCCGATGTTTATTTTCTGAC
Source organism: Elainellaceae cyanobacterium (assembly GCA_049647405.1). Lineage (GTDB taxonomy): Bacteria > Cyanobacteriota > Cyanobacteriia > CAKZMO01 > CAKZMO01 > CAKZMO01. The sequence goes on from JBARXP010000183.1 coordinate 2,341, forward strand.
TGGAGGGGCGGCTCAATGGTGACACCCAAGGCTTTCCCCACTGCCCCGGCAGCCACCATCAGCGGTTCGTCAGCGTGCAGATAATCGTCATCTTCGAAATGGAGCACCGTAGCCAACCGCTGCAACGTCGTCTCCGTCACCCGCTGGTTGAGCGCCTGCCGCTGATAGTAGCGACGGGTCAGTTGCTCCCGCTCAGCCTGTTGAATCTGGGCGATCGCCGCCAAAAAATAGCGGTGCAGCTGGGCAATGCCCTTCACCACAATGATTTTGCTTTTGACTTTGTAGGTATCGCGGGCAAAAAATTCAACTTCCGCATCTGTCACCAGGTACGCGCCATTGCTGACCGGAAAACAGCCCGTCTCCCTCGCCACAGGAAAGTCAGGATTGCCCATCCAATAGGTCGTGCCCTCCTGCATCTTGACCCACAGCACCTCCTCCTCATGGGGAACGAAAACTTTCTCCGCAGGCAACGACACATAGTGAGTGTCAGGCGGCTCAGCCACCGACGGCACCTTACCCCAGCCCTCAACCTGACTTAATTTTTGAATCCAGGAATTAGCCCACTGCTTCAGCGTTGCCAAATCGGGAGTCGCCGCATCAAAAGCCAAATCCACAGGCGTCAAATCCGTCGGTTCCAGCGGCACAGCCAAAAACCCCAGATTCGTCCTCTCAACATCAGGCGGATAGCCAAACAACGTCTCCCCCGACTCCACCGTAAACAGATAGCGGCGTTCTCCAACCGGCTCCCCCTCAATCACCGGAACCGCAAAAATGGCGATCGCCCCCGCCCCAACCCGCCAAGCGGTCATCGGGTCATTGAGCACCAGCGGATCATGACCCGTAACATGTTTAACAAGCGCGATCGGATGATTCATAAGTAAGAAGCTCTAATTTTTTTAGGATGCGTTAGCGTAACTGAACTCATCAAAACCTATTGGGATGGTGCGTTACGGCTACGCCTAACAGCACCCTACAGATCAAAAAGTGGGAATTGGGAGGGCGATCGCTCATCACCTCAGAGAATGTTTGAGAAGTCGTCAATGCTCCTTCAGATCCCCCCTAGCCCCCCTAAGCCCTTTGGGCAGGCTTCGCCAAGGAAAGGGGGAAACCCGGTTCAAAGTCCCCCTTCTTTCTGGCGTTAGCGGAGCGGAGCGCGGGGATTTAGGGGGATCAGTCTTGTTCCAGCGTGTTATCTAACACTTTTCAAACATCACCTCAACATAAAAATACCGTCTCAACTCCCAGACAAAACCTCAACGTACCGAAGCCTACCGCCTATTATCGACAGACCCTTTCGGAGGGGGTCTGGGGGACGCGACCGTCCTCCAGCGGGGGTTTGGGGGTAAGCACCCCCAAGTTCCACGGGTTTCACCCCACCCAATCGTCCTTTAAGTGCCATCAGCTAAACTCCATCAGCAAACCCCACCCCCTAAAACAGCCTAAGACGGCGACTCCAACGAATCACCCTCACTGCGAATCAAATTCGCGTAATGCCCCTCCTGCTGCCAAAGCTCCTCATGAGTCCCTCGCTGCACCACCTTACCCATCTCCAACACAATGATTTCGTCACTATCTCGAATCGTACTAAGACGGTGCGCCACAATAATGCAAGTGCAGCCCCGACGACGCAGATTCTGATCAATGACTTTTTCAGTTTCCGTATCCAACGCGCTCGTCGCCTCATCCATCACCAAAATCGACGGATTATTAACCAACGCCCGCGCAATTTCCAGCCGCTGCCGCTGGCCTCCACTCAGGTTAGTCGCCCCTTCCAGCAACTCCGCATCATAGCCACAGGGAATCGACAAAATCACATCCTCAATCGCCGCATCCTGACAAGCCCGACGAATCTCAGACTCAGGCACCGTCGCATCCCACAGCGTCAAATTGTCGCGAACCGAACCCGCAAACATGAGAATATCTTGCTCAACCACCGCAACCGATCCCGTAATCAGCGATCGCGGCCATTTTCGACGCGGCACTCCATCCAGCAAAATGTCCCCAGACCACGGCTCATACAGCCCCGCAATCACCTTCGCCAGCGTCGATTTACCCGACCCGCTACCGCCAACAAACGCCACCCGCTGCCCCGGCTTAATCGTCAAATTAAAGTTTTCAATCAGCGGCGCAGTGGCCGTGCTGTAGCCAAACGTCAAATCTCGCAGCTCAATATAGCCCTGCAACCGAGTCGGAGCCTCAGTCTCTACCAAAGGGATCTCCGCTTTTCTCCTAACTCCTCTCTCCTGACTCCCAACTCCTGACTCCTCTCTCCCCGCCAACTCCGGATCAATCGGATTATCCAACACATCATCCAGACGCTGAAGACTCCCTTGCAGAGTTTGCAGCGTACTGCCAAACCGCACCAGACTATTAACCGGGCCTTGAAAACTCCGCATCAGCAGCTGAAACGCAATCAGCATACCAATAGAGAGGTCGCCGTTGAGAATGCGGAAGCCACCGATGACCAAGAGTGAGAGACTAGCCAGCGCCGAAAGCGTCGAAGGCAACACACCCACTCCCCGGTTGAGCAAAGCCAAGTCTTGCTGGGCGTTTGTTGCCTTAGTGTAGTAGCCGACCCAACGAGCAAAAAAGTCAGATTCGATGCCCGATGCCTTGAGGGTCTCCATGCTTTGCAGTCCGGCGATCGCCACCCCCGAAGCTTTGCCGTAGTCTTGGGCAAGCCGCAGGTTAGCATCGACCCGCTTGCGCGACACCCATTGCAGCGTCATCACATTAATCGCCGCAAACGCAATCACAATCAGAGTCAGCACCACATCGTAGTAAAACATGGCGACGCCGTAAAAGACGACCATGACCGAACTGATCAAAGTAATCGTCAGCCGCCCTGACAAGACACTCGCCACCTCATCATTGAGCCGCACCCGCCCACTAATTTCTCCCGCATAGCGCTGGGCATAGAAGCTCACAGGCAACCGCAAAATATGCCAGATAAATCGACTGCTCAAGCCCACCGCCAGCTTAATCCGGAGTGATCGCAGATAGCTTAACTGCAACAGGGTCAACAGCCCTTGCAGCACAACCACCGTCATCATGCCCCCAAGAATGTAGGGCAGCCAGCTTGTGCGCCCTTCCAGCAGCACACTATCGATGAAAATCTGGCTAAAGGCAGGCAGAGCCAAGTTGGGAATCACCAGCAAAAAGCCAACCAACACGCAGTAGAGCAGCGCCCCCTTAGAACCCGCAAGGCGATCGCGCAAAGCTGCCACAATGCTCGGCTTTTCGCCACCGGGTTCAAAATTTTCTCCCGGCTCAAACACCAGCGTAATGCCCGTGTAGCCCTCATCAAACTCTTGCAGAGAAACCGTTCGCGGCCCCGTTGCAGGATCATTCAGATAAACGCGATCGCCCGCAAACCCATCCACCGTCAAAAAGTGATTGAAGTTCCAAAACACAATGAAGGGCGGCTTCAGTTGGGGCACGTTTTCAAGGGGCGTTTTGAAGCCTTTGGCAGCCAACCCATAGCGTCGCCCCGCCCGCAGCACATTCGCAGCCGTCACCCCATCCCGCGACACATTGCAGGCTTGCCGCAGCTCAGCTAGGGGCACAATCCGCTCGTAGTAGCTCAAAATCATCCCCAGGGCAGCGGCTCCACATTCCACCGCCTCCATTTGCAGCACCGTCGGCGTCTGGACTCGCGGATTGTGCGATCGCACCGGGTTAACGGCACGCCGCAGAGCATCTAGAGGACGGATAAACATCATGGCAGGGGATCAAGCCTCGCGAGTAAAGATCGGGGACGGGGATCAGAGTTCAGAGAGTCGTGCTCTTGTTAGGGATCAAGAAAGGTATTAGACAATATGCTGGAACAAGACTGATCCCCCTAAATCCCCCTTAAAAAGGGGGACTTTGAACCGGGTTTCCCCCCTTTTCAAGGGGGGCTAGGGGGGATCTGAAGTCGCATTGACGACTTCTCAAACATCCTCTTAGGGATCAAGAAAAGGGAACACAAAGGCGATGGGGGCTTTTTCCTCCACCGTGACTCGGGCCGTGACGGTTTTGCCTGCCGGAATCACCATTCCGGCACCGCTAGGAGACGACATTTCCAAACCACTGGCCGTGGATGCATCGGTCATCAGCGTAGCGATCGCCTCAATCGGTCTACTCTCCAGCGGCGAATTGCCCTCAGATTGGGTCTTGCGAATGTCATCCACTGACTGAATATCAGACTCCGAAACCGAGTCTATTTGACCCCGAATGCCGCCTGTCTCAGCAGAAATTCCCGATGGCAACAGCAAAATATCCATACCGGGCTGAATGCGATCGCCCTCAGCTTTTGGGAAATAGGCAATCCCCACCAGATCACCGCCGTGGTCAGACGACTGCACCAGCAAGCCTTCCCCCGTCACCGTAATGGGAATGCGCCCAACGATACTCCACAGCAACCCTCCCATGACCAAAACACCCAACGTTCCCAGGGGCAACCAGCTTTTAAGCGACACAATTTGCATCAGCTGATCGAGCTGCTCTGGCGACGACAGCCGCTCCAGAGATTCTTTGCGGAATAACGTATTGTTTTGTTGACTGTTTCGGTCAGAGTTCATAGCCACAAACCTAAAAAATGGACGTTATGGGAGAACAGATAGGACTCCGTTCAAAGGCTGAAGCCCCTGACTAGATTGTCGTTAGCGACAGAGATCTGCCTCAAGACATCACCGCTCCGCTCACCCCCAAGCGACTCAGCATCCAGTTAAATCGATTGGCACCATTCGACATTTTTTGCAGGGAATCCAAATCTAGCTCGTCGCCAAATTCAATCTCATCCCCCAAACCTGAAGCAGCAACGGCCTGCCCTGCATCCCCAGAGTCTTCCAATGCATTCGACACCATGCCCGCCAGTTGCGTCCCTAAGATTCGATAAAACCGCGTTGCAAACCCCAAGTCTTGCTGGAGCTTGAGCGTAAACGTCAGACGCGGAATGCTGAGCACGAGAGAATCACGCAGCGCCCGAATCGTGACGGGCAAGGGGCGCGAATCGAGGAAGGCGATCGCCCCGGCAATTTCCCCTTTCGTCAGGGTATTCACCACCGTCATCGTCGCTGCCGTTTCTATCGGGCAGTTGAAGGAAACGACCAGAGGATTGATATCGCCCTCCAGCAGCGCCAATGAAAACTCCCCATCCAAAATAATGTGGAGCGCATCTACAGGACGCCCCGCCTGAAGCAAAAAGTCTTTCGGCCCAAACTTCTGTATCTTGCCCGCAGAAACCAGCCAATCTAAATCACTGTCGCGCAGTTCCCCAAACACATTTAAGGCATCTCGTGCAGCACCAGAATTGCGGCGCAGCCACGGAGCCGAGGTGGCATAGAGTTTGCGAAGCTGCTCAGAAAATAAGAGCGCGATCGCCCGATAGATATGAGCCGAAAATTCTCGATCTTGCTGGACTTTGCGAGTCAGGGCACTTATGGGCACTGCCATGAGCCGAGATGGAGCCGTTGTTTGATAATGAGCGCTAGGAGCGGGAAGATTTAAGAGCGGCTCGCTACCCAATACATCTCCAGACGATAGCGTTATTGGAATTCCGGATTCAGACTTGAGACTAGAAATCTCACCATCCAAAATTAGATACAGGGTCTGTGCATCTGCTGACACGGTGTTTGTGATTGCATTTGTTCCGGTATTCGCTAACGAACGGCTTGCCTGCTGAGCACCGATGCTGATCGATTGATTCGGCTCCATCACGATAGATTGACCCACACTGACCAGCCAATCAATATCAAGACTCGTTAATTCGCTCAGCAAGACATCGGACATAGCGCACTCCAAATTGAGAAAAGAAACGACATGAGCTGCCTTGGGTACTTAATAAATACAATCAAAATTCATTGCAGCCCATTGCAACATTAAACTCACAAGATAAAAGAACTATTGTCAACAGATAGATAACAAAATTCAACTAAAAATGTAACTAGAGCATAAGTCAGTGATCTTAACTATTCGTAGGATGCGTTAGCGACAGCGTAACGCATCAAAGCCTTATATGGTGGTGCGTTACGGCTACGCCTAACAGCACCCTACGGCATCATTTATTTAGGTTTACCTACTTAGACAACCTGTTCAAAAGCCTAACTGTGAATTAACCATATAAGACATGACAATAAAATCCATCGAGTCTTGACCCCAATCACCTAAAAAATATTCACTTTATATCGAGATTAAGTTCACGATATAAGGAGCCAGAACCACCTCTAAACGCCTCTAAATTAGATAACTAAAAAGCATTGTACTCTTAATTTAATTTCAAAATGATGAGTCTCTGATGAAAGCTTGCTTAAAAATAGCTTCTGATTCTTTAAGGCGATATTTAGGATTATCTCATACCAAATATTTGCTATTCAGACATAATGAAAACCAACGATAACATCAAATACTCTAATGTAACGGAGGGTTACCCCATGAGCGCAAATGACATCAAGAACGAGCAGAGCACCGCTGAGCTTTCTGATGAGCAACTTGAAGGCGTTGCTGGCGGTTTAAGCGATCGCCATGAAGAAGAGTTTCGCGAGGGCTTGGGCAACAAAGGTCTGTCTGAGCGTCATCGTGAAGAGTTTCATGAAGGTCTTGGAAACAAGAGTTACAAAGAAGATCAAGAAAGCTTAAGCGAAGACTTTGGTAACGGCTAAGGTTGAGCTTAGTGTTCAATCAAGTTGCCTTGAGGTACGTTGAGACTTTAACGAACCCTGCCAATATGGCAGGGTTTTTAATGTTTAAATTTGTTAATATTTAAACATTAACGTTTAAGGTGAGCCTTCAAAATTGCCACAAACTCTATCTGCTTCAAAAGCTACAGGATAAATATGTATCTAACATGAGTTTGAAGTTAAGAAATTCATCATCAACCTTAACCTTAAATTCATCAACCATTCATTTTGAGTATCTATTGTGTGACATAGCGACAAGTCGCTGAATTATCATTTTAAGGAGAACTCAGCTATGAGTGAGCAAGATATCAAGCAAGGGCAAGAGTTAAGCGATGAGCAGCTCGATAATGTGGCTGGTGGTTTGAGTGGTCGCCATGAAGAAGAGTTTCGCGAGGGCCTAGGCAACAAAGGTCTATCTGAGCGTCATAGCGAAGAGTTTCGCGAGGGTCTAGGCAACAAAGGTCTATCTGAGCGTCACAG